>DATFUN010000052.1:0-3371 GCA_035260805.1 Myxococcales bacterium
TCCCGGTGCATGGCGGGCATTTCCACGCGATGGCCGATCAGCGGCCCGGCCTCGCCGGTCTCCACGTGCTTGCGCAGTCCCTCCGAGTGCTTCGCCTGCAGCCGGTGCGGGATGATCGTCTCTGCGAGGGGAAGGCCGACCACCTCCTCGCGCTTCCAGCCGAAGGTCCGTTCGGCGGCCGCGTTCCATTCCAGGATGCGGCCCTGGGCGTCCATCGCGACGAAGGCGTCTAGAGCCGAGGCGAGGATCGCCGCCTTGAGCGCCTGGCTCTCCAGCGTTTCCTCCTGTGCCCGGCCGCGGCGGAGGTACTGCCCCACCTGCCGGCCCAGCGTCTCGATCGGCTCGCGGCTGGCTGGCTCGCGCACGGCGCGCGAGAACAGCTCCAGGGCACCGAGCGTCTCACCGCCGACCCCCATCGGCACCACGAACACCGTGCGCAGGCCGCCTCGGGCGAACAGCTCGAACCGGGGCAGCTCGCGCGCCTCGGCCAGATCGGATCGCCACAGCGGCTCTCCGGAGCGGACGGCCCGCTCGGGCAGCTCTGCCGAGCCCGGCCCCGCGCACAGCTCCCGCAGCAGTTCGGGGGGGAAGCCATCCTGCGCCCAGGTCTCCCGGCAGCGCAGCGCGCCGTCGCCGTCCAGGACCCACGCGGCGCCTGCGTCCCAACCAAGATGCACGCAGGCCGCCGCGAGCACGCGGCGCATCGCCTCTTCGGTGGAGGCGGATTCGGAGAGGATCCGCGCCAGGTCGTTTTGCAGGGCGATCCGGCTCTCCAGCTCGGCAGTGCGCCGCCGCGCTTCCTCTTGCAAGAGGAGCGGACCGGCGCGGGCCGCCGCGGTGCCGATCAGCATCTCGTCGAGCTCGTCCAGCTTGTAGGCGGTGCGGGAACCGGCTTCCAGGACGCCGGCGACGGCGCCCTCCTCGAGGAGCGGCACCGCCGTCAGGGCCCGCAGCCCGGCGGCCGCGGCCGGAGATCCTGCGAGCAGCGGCTCGTGCGACGCGTCGGAGGCGGTGGCTGCCTCGCGAACGCGCGCCGCGAGCTCCACCAGGCCATCCGGTCGGTCGGGCAGGTCGTGCGCCAGCCCGGCAGCGGCTTCTCGCCGCAGGGTGCCCTCGCGAAGCGCGTAGAGTGCGCAGGAGTGCAGCGCGGGTGCCGACTCGAGCAACGCATCCAGCAACGTCCTGGCATCGGGCGCTCCGAGCACCCGCTGCACCGCGCGCATCGCCTGCTGGTGCGCCAGCGCAAACCGTTCTGCGGCGACCCGCTGCAGCTCCGAGATCACGCGGGCGGCTGCCCGCGACTCCGCGCGAGGCAGCGGTTCCAGCGCGTCGCGCAGGAGCGCCAGCTCTTCCGAGATCTGCGCCGGATCCGCCGTGGGCGGCAGCTTCAGCCGCGAGGGATCCTCCAGCAAGGGTCCGAGCAGCGCCGGGCCCATGTCCAGGAGAGCCGGCTCCCGCCTCCGCGCCCGCGCCGCCTCGGTGACGGCGGCGCGCCAGGCGGCGAGCACGTCGTCCCGCCGCGACGAGACGGCCGCCGACAGCCGCTCGAGGGTACCCGGCTGGACCCGACCTCCCATCCCGACCCCCTAGCCGGGAAGCTAGGCATGCGCAGCCCACTGAGCGGAGCGACGAGCGCTCGGTCGCTCGCAGGAGGTCCGGGAGAGCGGTGACGGACTGGCGCAGCCCGGGGCTTGGGGATATGCAGGCGCGTATGACACACGCACTCCTCGCAGCGATGTCGCTGATCGCCGCGGCCCGTCCGGGGCCGGGGCAGTCGGCGCCGCAGTTCACGCTCGAATCGTCCGACGGCAAGCAGGTGAGCCTGAAGGACATGCGCGGCCGCTCGGTGGTGGTCGCTTTCTTCCCCAAGGCCTTCACCTCGGGTTGAACGCAGGAGATGTCGGCGTTCCGCGACATCGCCTCGCGGTTCGCCGACAAGAACGCCCAGGTCCTGGGCGTCTCGATGGACGACGCCGGCACGCAGAAGAGGTTCGCCGAAAGCCTGAAGCTGCCCTTCCCGCTGCTGGCCGATCCGAAGGGCGAAGTCGTCCGCGCCTACGGGGTGGAGATGCAATACAAGGGGCAGACCCTCGCGAACCGGGTCACCTTCGTCATCGACGGGGCGGGCAAGATCACCAAGGTGCTCGAAGGCAAGGACGCGCTGGACCCGGCGCCCGCGCTGGACGCGTGCCCCCTGCACCACAAGAAGGGATGACCTCCCGCCAGCTCTAGGTTCGCCGCCGGCGCGCGCGCAGCACGAGCATGGCGAAGAACCACATGCCGTAGAAGAAGAGCAGCGCCGCTGCCGCGGACGCATGCGCCGCTGCGGTCGAGCCGAACTGCTTGCGAACCACGATCCACAGCTCGCCGGCGAAGCCCAGGGGCAGGGTGACCATGGAGGCCAGCACCATCCAGCTGGCGAAGCGGTGGAATCGCTCGGTGTCCTCGCCCCCCTCGACGATGCGGTGGTACGCGGGAGGCGACATCAGGAAGACGACCGTGAGCGCGATGGCGCAGATCGCGGCGAGGTGCAAGTCCTTCGACGACTGGGGGAGCGGCTCGTAGCCCTGCATCAGCGTCATCGCCAGCTGGAAGCCGAGCAGCGCCTGCGCTCCCGGCAGCACCACCCGGGCCTCGGTGAGCACCTGGACGATCTTGTCCTCGAGCTTCATCTCGCCTCCCCGCTCCTCGCGCGGCGAGCGGTGCCCGAACACCAGCGCGATGCCGTACCAGAAGCCGAGCGCCACCGCGAAGGTGCCCACGCCTAGCGCCAGCGCGATGCGCGGCCCCCGCGTCCATCCGGCGTGATACAGGTCGAGCCCCAGCGACGCGGCGAACGGGAGCAGCGCGAGCCCCACCACGTTGATCGTGAATCGGTGCAGCGCGGCGGTGTCCTCCCCGCGCTCGACGAGCCGGTGCCGTGCCGCCGGCAGCATGATGAGGCCGATGGTGCCGAGCAGGAGGACGAGGCCGGCGAGCTTCAAGTGTTGGTTGAATCGCGGTAGCCGATCGAAGCTGGGCTCGAAGAACGCGCGGTACTGGAAGCCGAGCAGCACCTGGACGCCGAGCACCAGGATGCGCGCCTCGTCGAGCGCGTTCTTCACCTTGGCGCGCAGGGACACGGGGGCCACTCTGCCGGACGGGCGGGCGGACGTCACGGCCCGCCACTGGCTCGCAAATCGGATCCCTCGGTGGATCGGGGCATGTGCGAGCGGGCGCTCGTGGCGGGGCCTTGCTGCGAACGACGTACGTTCACAACTTGACGTCGTGGTCCGTGCCGCAATGGATGAGGAAAGGGCAGTTGCCGAGGCGCGCCGACGTTGGGGAGCGCGCGGAGCCGTTTCTATCGCCGACCAATGGAGGAACGCCCG
>DATFUN010000053.1:0-6821 GCA_035260805.1 Myxococcales bacterium
CACCTCGCTGACGCTGGCGTACCGCTCGTCGCACAGCGACTCGGTGCTGCGCTCGCGGCGCAACATGGCGGCGCAAGAGGCGACGCAGAAGCAAGGCCCCGCCAACCCGCCGCTTCCGACTGGCCAGACGGCCCCCGCGCCCGCCACCGGAGGAGCTGCGGTCCCGGTCCCCGGCGATCAGGCGCAGGGCCCCGCCACGCCGTCCGCGACCGCGCCCGCGCAGCAGCCCGCCAAGGGCAATGGCACGAAGGCGCCGCCGCCCGCGAAGCCCGACCCGAAGCAGAAGTAGGCCGTCTTGCACCAACGGGGGCGGTTTGCTAGAAGCCCGCTCCCGCGCTTGGCCCAGGTGGTGGAACTGGTAGACACACCGTCTTGAGGGGGCGGCGCCGTAAGGCGTGCGAGTTCGAATCTCGCCCTGGGCACCAATTCCGATCCGATGAGCTCGCGCAGACGCGCGGCTGCTTCGGCCCGAGGCGACGTCGCAGGCCGATCCTCCGACGATGCAACGGGCGCTCAAGGTCACCTTCCGCTGGAGTGGAGCCTGCCGCGAGCGCGCTCGCGTGGGGCTTTAATTTGGAACCGGAACGGGCCCCGCATCATCGTACAGGGCGTTGATTGACCCGCGGGGAGGCGATAAAGCCCGCGGCGGAGGTTGGAATGGGAATTCCGGCAGGTCAAATGGTGGCGGTCGGCCGGTACCTCGTGAAGCAGCGTCTGGCACGGCGGGAGCGCTACCCGCTGGTGCTGATGCTGGAGCCGCTGTTCCGCTGCAACCTCTCCTGCACCGGCTGCGGAAAAATCCAGTATCCCGTACAGCTGCTCAGGCGCCAGCTCTCGGTCGAGGAGTGCGTGAGCGCTTCCGACGAGTGCGGCGCGCCCATCGTCAGCGTCGCCGGAGGGGAGCCGCTGCTGCATCCGCAGATCGCCGACATCGCCCGCGCGCTGGTCGACCGGCGGCGGTACGTCTACCTATGCACCAATGCAATCCTGCTCGAGCGCAAGCTCGACGAGTTCGAGCCGAGCAAGTACCTGAGCTTCAGCGTGCACATGGACGGGCCCCGCGCCGAGCACGATCACTCCGTCTGCCGCGAGGGCGTCTACGACGTGGCGGTGAAGGCGATCCGCGCCGCCCTGGCGCGCGGCTTCCGCGTCACCACCAACACCACGCTCTTCGAGGGCAGCGATCCCGAGCGCATGCGCGGGTTCTTCGACGAGATGATGGAGCTGGGCGTCGAGGGGATGATGGTGTCGCCGGGGTACTCCTACGAGAAGGCGCCCGACCAGGAGCACTTCCTGCGCCGCGAGCGGTCGCACCAGCTCTTCTCGCGGATGCTCGGCTCGCCGAAGAGGAGCTGGAGCTTCAACCAGTCGCCCCTCTTCCTGCAGTTCCTGATGGGCAAGCGCGACTTCGAGTGCACGCCCTGGGGCAATCCCACCTACAACATCTTCGGCTGGCAGCGGCCCTGCTATCTCCTCCAGGACGGGTACGCAAAGTCCTTCCGCGAGCTGATGGAGGAGACGGATTGGTCGAAGTACGGCCGCAAGAGCGGCAACCCGCGCTGCCAGGACTGCATGGTGCACTGCGGCTTCGAGCCGAGCGCGGTCCGGGCCGCCTTCGAGTCGCCGCAAGCCATGGCTGAAACCGTCGCGAACATGGTGACCGGACGGCTATGACCGAGGCGAGGATCGCGGAGCTCGTCGATCGGGCATTCGACTACCGCGGCTACGTGACCCTGCGGCGTCACGACGGGTCCGAGCTGGTCGGGTTCGTCTACGACCGCAGCGCGTCGCATCTCGACTTGTACGACGAAACCGCCACGCGCCGCCTGCGCGTCCCGCTGGCGGAGGTCGCCGACATCGCCTTCACCGGCGAAGACGCGGCGCTCAAGTCGCAGGAGATCTGGGAGCGCCGCAAGGGGAAGCTCGAGTCGCGGGAGACTCCCGCGCACGGCGATTGGGCCGATCCGGGCAAGATCCTGGTGCTGGTTGCGCTGGAGCAGGAGCTGCGCGCCGTCGCGCGCGCTCTGGGCTCGGCTCCTCGCGGCGGCGTGGTGCGCGGTCGGCTCCAGGTCAGCGAGGCGGTCGCGCTGTCCATCGGGATGGGTGAAGGCGCCCGCCGTGCAATCGCCGACCACCATCCCCGCCTGGTGGTGAGCTGCGGATTTTCCGGCGGCCTCGATGCCGCGCTGTCCCCTGGCGACCTGGTGCTCGCCACGGCCGTGCGCGGCGCGGGTGGCGAAGCTCTGGTCGCGCCGGAATCTCCTCGGCAGGCGGCCGGACGTGCCTTGTACGGACTGCGCTGCGTGCAAGGCGAGCTCGTTTGCAGCACCGCGGTCGCGGCTTCACCGGAGGACAAGCGCGCCCTCGCGAGGCCGGGCGCGCTCGCGGTCGACATGGAAAGCTACCCGGTGGCAGAGGCCGCCGAAGAGTCAGGCGTTCCTTGGCTGGCGCTCCGGGCCATCGTCGACCCGCTCGGGTCCTCGCTTCCACCGTTCACCCGCGAGGCGCGCCGTGACTACTTCTGGCCCGCCTTGAGATACGCGCTCTCGGGACCACGCGCGGCGGCCGGGCTCGTCCGCCTCGCGCGGAATGCGAACCGGGCGGGCGCTGCGCTGGAGGAGGCCCTGCGCCGCTTGGGTCCAGCATTTGCGGCGGCGGAGGCGCACCGATGAGGGCGTTGGTCACCGGGGCCAGCGGGTTCGTCGGCGGGGCGGTGGCGCGCGCACTGTTGCGGCGGGGAGCGCAGGTGCGGGTCCTCCTGCGCCCGGGAAGCACGCCGAACCTTCCCGAGGCCGCCGAGGTCGAGATATCGCGGGGCGACCTGCGCGACGCGCAGGCCGTCTGCGCTGCGTCCCGCGGCTGCAACGCGATCTTCCACGTCGCCGCGCTCTACTCCTTCGCGGCGCCGGCGAGCGAGGTGATGGCGGTCAACGTCGGCGGCACGCGCAACGTAATCGCGGCCACCCGGGCTGCCGGCGCCCGGCTGGTCTACACCTCCAGCATCGCCACCATCGGTGGGATGCGCGACGGCGTGCTTCCCGACGAGCTGTCGACTCCCGCGGGTCCCCCGCCCGGACCGTACAAGAAGAGCAAGTGGGAGGCGGAGGCACTGGTGCGCGAGGAAGCTGCCCGCGGGCTGGAGGCGGTGATCGTGAACCCCACCTTCCCGGTGGGCGTGGGCGACGTCAAGCCGACTCCGACCGGCGCGGTCATCCGCGACTTCCTCGATGGCCGCATCCCTGCCTACGTCGACACGGGCATGAACGTGGTCGACGTCGACGACGTCGCGCAGGGCCACCTGCTCGCGTTCGAGCGCGGGCAGCGCGGCGAGCGGTACATCCTGGGCCATGCGAATCTCACCATGCGCGAGTTCCTCGAGGAGCTGGCGACGATCGCGGGCCGCAAGGCGCCGCGGATCCGGTTGCCGCACCTGCTCGCGCTGGGCCTCGCGCACGCCGACGCCTTCGTGGAAGGTCGAATCCTCGGCCGCCCGCCGCGCATCCCCCTGGAAGGCGTGCGCACCGCGCGGGAGATCATGTTCGCGAGCTGTTCCCGGGCCCGGCGCGAGCTGGGGTTGCGGCAGACGCCGGTGCGCGAGGCGCTGGCCAAAGCCGTGCGCTGGTTCGAGGAGCGCGCCCGGGGTGGACAGAGAGGCGCTTCGTGATCGGCAGCGAGAGCAGGGTTGGGCACGCGGCCCTGGATCTCGTCATCGACCGCTCGCAGGCGTGGTTCGCCGGCGAGCAGTTCGCCGATGGATTCTGGTGGGCGGAGCTGGAATCGAACGCCACCATGGACGCCGAGTACCTGCTCTTGACCTGGTTCCTCGGCGCCCGCGACGAGGAACGTTGGCGCGGCGTGGCGCAGGACATCCGCAACTACCAGCGCACCGACGGCAGCTGGGCGATGTACCACGGAGCGCCCGGCGATCTCTCCACCACCATCGAGTGCTACTTCGCGCTGAAGCTCGCGGGCGACCCGGCGGACTCACCGCACCTGTCCCTGGCGCGGGAGTTCATCCGCGCACGCGGCGGCATCGCCGCGGCCAGGACCTTCACCCGCATCTGGCTCGCGCTCTTCGGCCAGTGGAGCTGGGACGAGCTGCCGGTCATGCCCCCGGAGCTGATGCTCCTGCCGGCCAGGGCGCCGCTCAGCATCTACCGGTTCTCTTCCTGGGCGCGCGGAACCATCGTGCCGCTCTTGCTGCTCATGGACGAGCGGCCGGTGCGGCCCATCCCCGAGTCGGCCCGGCTGGACGAGCTGCACGTCGAAGGCGCGACGGTGCGTCCCCCGCGCGACAACCTGGATCGACTCTTCTTCGCTATCGACCGCGCGCTCCGCTATTACGGCCGCCTGCCGGTCCATCCGTTGCGGCGGCGGGCGCGGAAGCTCGCCGAGGAGTGGATCCTCGCCCACCAGGAGGCCGACGGAAGCTGGGGCGGCATCCAGCCTCCCTGGGTGTACTCGCTCATGGCGCTGCATAGCCTCGGGCATCCCCTCGATCATCCGGCGCTGAAGAAGGGGCTCGACGGCATGCACGGGCGCTGGATGATCCGCCGCGACGACGGGAGCCTGCGGGTGCAGGCGTGCCTGTCACCGGTCTGGGACACCGGTCTCGCCTTGCTTGCGATGCTGGAGTCGGGCGCCGACCCCTCGCAACCGTCGCTGCAGAGGGCCTCGCAGTGGCTCTTGCGCGAGGAGATACGGGTCCCCGGCGACTGGTGCGTGCAGGCGCCGGGCGTCGAACCGAGCGGGTGGGCCTTCGAGTTCGAGAACGACCTGTATCCCGACGTGGACGACACGGCGGTCGTCCTGCTCGCCCTGCACAAGGCGGGAGCGGGCGACGAGCAGACCCGGGAGCGCGCACTGCGCTGGGTGCTGGCGATGCAGAGCAAGAACGGCGGCTGGGCGGCGTTCGACAAGGACAACACCTCGCGCCTGCCCGCGCTGCTTCCGTTCTGCGATTTCGGCGAGGTCATCGACCCGCCCAGCGCCGACGTGACCGCGCACGTGGTCGAGATGCTCTGCGCCTTCGGCATCGATCGGCGGCACCCCGCCCTGCGGCGGGCGCTGCGGTATCTCTACGCGCAGCAGGAGAAGGAAGGGTCGTGGTTCGGCCGCTGGGGGGTCAATCACATCTACGGCGTGGGCGCGGTGCTCCCGGCGCTCGCCGCCGCCGGCGAGGACATGGAGGGACTGTCAGGCCGCCGCGCGGTCCGTTGGCTGGAGGATCGACAGAACCCCGACGGCGGATGGGGCGAGACCTGCGCTTCCTACGTCGACGAGGCGGCCCGCGGGCGAGGAGAGAGCACCGCTTCGCAAACGGCCTGGGCGCTGCTCGGCCTGGTCGCCGCCGGACGCGCGGACTCGCAGAGCGCGCACCGCGGCGCGCGCTGGCTGCTCGAGCGCCAGCGGACCGACGGCGCCTGGGACGAGGAATCGTTCACCGGGTGCGGGTTCCCGGGCTACGGGATCGGTGAAGAGCATGGAGCGCGCATCACCGAGGGCCGCGAGCTGTCCGCCGGTTTCATGATCCGTTACCACCTGTACCGCAATTGCTTTCCGCTGCTCGCCCTGGGGCGTTACCGGGCCGCACTTCGCGGCTCCGGGCGCCTTTCTCCGAGTCAGAGAGGTACTGCATGCGACCGCCGGATTTCTACCAGCGCCATCTCGATGCGGTGAGCCGCACCTTCGCGCTTTGCATCCCGCGGCTCGACGCGCCGTTCCGCGAGCGCGTCGCGCTGTCCTACCTGTTGCTCAGGGTGCTGGATACCGTGGAGGACGCGCCCTTCTCCGACCGGCTCCTGCAGCAGCGCCAGTTCAACTCGTTCCGGCAGTTCCTGCAGGAGCGTCCCACCCGCGCGCAGGTCGATGCGTTCCGCTCCAACTTTCCCGCCGGCTTGAGCGAAGGCGAGCGGGCCCTGCTGGCCGACACGGAGGTCTTCCTCGAGGACGCCCACGAGCTGCCTGCCGCCGCGCGCCAGGTGGTGTTCGGCGGCATCGGGCGCATGGCGCAAGGGATGGCGGCCTATGCACGGCGGCCGGTTCCCCTGCGGCTGCTCGACCTCGAGGACGTGTGCCGGTACTGCTCGATCGTCGCGGGCCTGGTGGGCGAGCTGCTCACGCAGCTCTGGGCGTTGGGCGGCGGCGCGCCTCCCCGGATGCTCTTCGCCTATCGGTTCGGCCTCTTCCTGCAGAAGGTGAACATCCTCAAGGACCAGGCCGAGGACGAAGCGGCTGGCCGGTTCCTGGTGCCCCACCGCCGGGAGCTGCTCGCCAGTCTGCGCACCGACGCACAAGGCGCGCTGTCCTACCTCACCTCGCTGCCGCGCAGCGAGCGCGGCTACCGCACCTTTTGCGCCTGGTCGCTCATGCTCGGCGCCGATTCGCTCGGGCAGCTCGACGGCCCGCGCGAGAGCCGCCGCGCGCAGACCATGGCGCTCCTCAGCCGCACGGCCGAGATCGCGCAGGACGACGAGGCCCTCAGGCGCCAGTTCGCCGAGCTGTTGCCCGACCTGCCCGAGGTGCGCCGCAGGCAGCCCTTGGGCAAGCCCGAGTCAGCCGAATGGTTCGTGCGGATGCTGGACGCGCCGCTTCGCCCCGAGGAGCTGGCGGAAATCGGCGCGCTGCAGGCCGATCCGGCGTGCGGAGTCGCCGCCAATCAGTAGGGGTAGCCGATCTCGACGTAGACCTTGAGGCCTTCGCCTCCAGTGGCCACGTCGACGCGGCCGACCACATTGGGGCGGACCCAGGCGCGGAAGCCCAGACCGCCCGCCACCTGGGGATTGGAAAGAACGTCATGCACCGAGCCGTACACCTGTCCC
>DATFUN010000054.1:0-5441 GCA_035260805.1 Myxococcales bacterium
CCTCCTTTGCGCCTGCGCCGCCTCTTCGAAAAAACCCGATGAAGCCTCTGCTCGCTCCAGCGAGAAGCCGGCGGTCGCCGAAGTGAGCCCGCTGCTCGCGCCCTGGCAAGGTCCCTGGGGCGGCGTGCCGCCGTTCGGCCGCTTCAAGCCCGCCGACCTGAAGCCGGCGCTCGAAGCCGCAATGGCCGAGAACCTGGCCGAGATCGATCGCATCGCGGCCGACTCCGCCGCTCCGACCTTCGACAACACCATCGCGGCGATGGAGCGCTCGGGGCACACGCTCGATCGGGTGAGCGCGGTCTACGGCATCTACACCTCGACCATGAACGACAGCGAGGTGCAGGGCATCGAGCGCGAGATGTCGCCCAAGCTGGCCGAGTTCAACGACCGGATCATCCAGAACGGAAAGCTGTTTGCGCGCATCGCCGCGGTCTATGCGGCCCGCGATCGGCTCCAGCTCACGCCCGAGCAGCAGCGGCTCCTGTGGCTCGACTACACCACCTTCGTGCGCGCCGGCGCGCAGCTCGACGCGGCGGCGAAGGGCAAGCTGTCCGACCTGAACCAGCGGCTCGCCGGGCTCTACACGAAGTTCAGCCAGAACGTGCTCGCCGAGGAGGGCTCGCAGATGGTGCTGCTGGCGTCGGAAGCGGACCTCGCCGGCCTCCCGGGCGCGGTGCGCGACGGCGCGGCGCTCGCGGCTGCCGCCCGGGGGAAGCCGGGCCAGTGGGCCATCACCAATACCCGGTCGAGCGTGGATCCGTTCCTCACCTATTCGACCCGCCGCGACCTGCGCGAGAAGGTGTGGCGCATGTTCGTCATGCGCGGCGACAACGGCGACGAGCACGACAACAACCGGACCATCACCGAGATCCTGCAGCTCCGGGCCGGGCGGGCGAAGCTCCTCGGCTACCCGACGCACGCCCACTGGCGCCTCGAGGACCAGATGGCGAAGACGCCGGAGCGCGCGGTGGCCTTGATGGAAGCGGTGTGGAAGCCCGCCGTGGCTCGCGTCCACGAAGAGGTGGCCGACATGCAGGCCATCGCCGACCGGGAGAAGGCCGGCATCCGCATCGCTCCCTGGGACTACCGCTTCTACGCCGAGAAGGTGCGCAAGGCGAGGTACGACCTCGACCAGAACGACGTGAAGCCGTATCTCCAGCTGGAGAAGCTGCGCGAGGGCATGTTCTGGGTGGCGGGCGAGCTGTTCGGGCTGCGCTTCTCGCCGGTCGCCGACGGGTCGATCCCGGTCTACCACCCGGACGTGCGTGTCTGGGAGGTAACCGACGCGCAGGGCAAGCACGTCGGCCTCTGGTACTTCGACCCGTACGCCCGCCCCGGCAAGAACTCCGGCGCGTGGATGAACGAGTACCGGCGGCAGTCGCGGCTGGAAGGAGATGTCCCGGTCATCGTCTCCAACAACGCCAACTTCGTGAAGGGGAAGCCGGGCGAGCCGATCCTGATCAGCTGGGACGACGCGCGGACGCTCTTCCACGAGTTCGGCCACGCGCTGCACGGGCTCAATTCCAGCGTCTTCTATCCCTCGCTGGCGGGGACGGCGGTCGCCCGCGATTACGTCGAGTTCCCCTCGCAGCTCCTCGAGCATTGGCTGGAGACGCGGGCGGTGCTCGACCGATTCGCGCTTCACTTCCAGACGGGCAAGCCCATCCCGGCCGCGCTGGTGGAGAAGATCGAGCGGAGCAAGACCTTCAACCAGGGTTTCGCCACGGTCGAGTACCTCTCCGCAGCGCTGGTCGACATGAAGCTCCACCTCGCCGGTGGCGCGCCGATCGATCCGCGGCGATTCGAGAAGGACACGCTGGCTGCGCTGGGGATGCCGGCCGAGCTGGTCATGCGGCACCGCACTGCGCACTTCCAGCACGTCTTCTCCGGAGACGGCTACTCCGCCGGCTACTACAGCTATCTGTGGTCCGACACGCTCTCGGCCGACGCCTGGGAGGCGTTCATCGAGCAGGGCGGACCGTACGACAAGGCCGTGGCCAGGCGGCTGCAGGACAACGTGTTCAGGGCGGGCAATACGGTGGACCCTGCCGACGGGTACCGGAACTTCCGCGGCCGCGACCCGGGCATCGCTGCCTTGATGCGCAAGCGCGGCTTCCCGGTACCGGTGGCGGCCTCCGAGCCGAGAGCGGGCCCCACCGGTTCGCGCTGACCTCGAACTGCGGCGCGCCGGGCGCTTTTGCCGCCCGGCGCCATTTGCCGCGCGATCCGAAATAGCTGAGCCACAATTTCGTAAGCACGGCGGTAGCACGCCGTCATCTGGCCTTACGCCCCGGAGGACATGCCATGAAATGGATGGGAGCAGTGTTCCTGGTCTCTGCGCTCGCGTGCGCGAGCACGTCGTCTTCTTCCCCGGGCAGCTCGATGAGCGCCCAGCGCTCGGACCGGCAGTCGTGTCAGTCCGGGCAGGTCCCGGCGGTCGTCGAGCGGGACACCGACGTCTACGCGAGTCCCGATTCCACCTCGCGCGTGATCGGCAACCTGGGCACCCGGGCGCGGGTCTGCGCCGACGCGAGCGCGAGCGGCTACGGGTTCCGCCGCGTCAAGCTGCCCGACGGGCACGACGGGTTCGTGGAGGAGTCGAACGTTTCGGTGATGTAGCGCCGGGTTTCGGGGAGCGCGTACAGTTCCGCGATGCCCGCGCTCCTGGCCGCGGCGGCTGCCGCGGCGCTCGCCGCGGCGAACGGTCCGTCGCGTGCTCTGCCGTACGAGTCCATCCGCGATCCCATCGTTACCGGGACCGCCGGGGCGGGCTGGCTCCTCCTGCATTTCTTCGAGGACCGGCTCGCCTCCGGCGGCTGCCGCTGGTGCGAGCCGCCGCCCTTCGACGTTTCCGCGCGCGACGCGCTGCGCTTGGGAAACTCGCAGGTCCCCGCGATCGCCAGCGACGTGCTGGCCTATGGCGCAGTGCCCGTCGCGGGGGTGGCGGTGGACTTCTTCGTCGCGGGCCGCGATGGGAAGGCGGCCGGGACCGACGCGCTCATCGCCGCCGAGACGGTGGCGCTGGCGGGGCTCGCCGGCCAGGCGGTGAAGCTGGCCGTCGCGCGCCGGCGGCCCGCTGCGTACGCAAGCGGCGGGCGCCGCGCGTCGAGCGACGATGACGCGTCCTTCTATTCGGGCCACACCAACGCCGCGTTCGCGATGGCGACGTCCCTAGCCACCTGCGCGTCGTTGCGAGGGGATCGCGATGCATGGGTGGTTTGGGCAACGGGGCTCCCGCTGGCCGCCGCCACCGGGTACCTGCGGATCGCCGCCGACCGGCACTATCTCTCCGACGTGCTTGCTGGAGCGGGGGCGGGTGCGCTGTTCGGCGTCCTGGTGCCGCGCCTGCTCCACTCTCCGGACGCAGCCGTGACGCCCCAGGCGCGAGCTGTGACCCGCCCCGTGCTGACCTTCAGCGGCCGCTTCTGAGCGGGGGGCAGCGGGTGCGCTGCCCCGATTGCTCAGGCCTTGGCCTTGCGGGCGCGCTTCAGCGCCTTGCGTGCCGCCAGCGCGCTGTTGCAAGAGCTCGACCTGCGCTTCTTCTTTCCGCGCTCGTCGGCGAACCGCGCTCGCTTCAGCTCCTGGAGCGCGCGGACGCCGCGGGTGTCGCGCACGCTGCCCAGTGCGGAGGCAGCGGCCGCGCGCGCTGGGCAGGCCGGCGCGCGGGTCATGTCGATCAGGCGCTCCAGTCCGCGGTCGTCGCCCTGGCGCATGGCCGCGAGGTAGCTCACGGTGGCGAGCCGGAAGGCGCCTTGCGCCTCCGCGATGCGTCCCGCGTCGTAGCTGCGGGCGCCCGCGTCGGCCACCTTGCGCTGCATGAGCTCGGTCTTGGCCGCGTGCAGATCGCCACGCGCCACGGCCCGTTCGACCGGGTCGCCGCGGAATGCGGCAAAGGTGCAGAGGCCGGCGACCGCCACCACCGCGCAAACTCCCATCGCGCGGGCTCGCGGGGACAGGGCCAGCCACTTGGAGCGGAGGGTGAAGTAGATGGGCGGTGGCTGCATAGTGACAACAGCAAAGCACGGTCGGTAGGTGGGCTTGCAGGCCTGCGCTGTCGTAGGTTTCGGCAGCTACGCCCAGAACGGCGCGCGGAAGGAGAGCAACAGCGCACCTGTGGGTCCTGCCATCCGGTGACCGGGCCGCGCGGCCGCAGCTCGAATCCTGTCTCGATCAGTCCAGGACGCCCAGCTCGTCCAGCCAGTTGTCCAGCTCCGCGGTGTCCCGATAGACGCGGTAGGCGCCGGCGCGGATCAGCTCGTCCTCCCCGTACCCGCCGCTGAGCACTCCGACGCTCAGCATTTCGGCGCGGCGGGCCGCGAGCAGGTCCCACACCGCGTCGCCGACCACGTAGCAGTCGTGGACGGAGACCCCCAGGCGCTGCTGGCAGGCGAGGAAGAGATCCGGGGCAGGCTTCGCCCGGCTCACCTCGCCTCGGTCCACCACCACGGTGCTCGAAGGGACTTCCAGGGCGGCGAGCGAGCCGTCGATCTCCGGCCGCCGGCCCGAAGTGGCGATGCCGTGCGGCACCTTGGCCTCTCGCAGACGCCGGAGCAGGGCGACCGCGCCGGGCAGCGGCCTGCGGTCCGGCAGGAGCTGCCGGAACAGCTCGCCGTGCCGGCGCTGGAGCGCTTGCGCCTGCTCCGGCGTCAGATCGTGGCCGACCTCGCGCGCTACCGCGCGGGTGAACAGGCCGCCGCTCATGCCGATGCGGCGGTGGATGCGCCAGCCGTCGATGGGCATGCCGGCTTCGTCGAGCGCCTTCTGCCAGGCGAACACGTGTGCATACACCGTGTCGACCAGCGTGCCGTCGAGATCGAAGATGAGCGCGCGCATGGCCCCTTCCCTTTGCGTCAGGCCGGATTTTGGGGCGCCGACGGCTGCTCCGCACGCCGCCGCGTGGGAATGTACTCGACCGCGGGCTGGCGCCGCACCGGCTGTGGAAAGAGGCTCATCAGCTGCAGGAACTCAGGGGGCATGTCGGACCTCACCTTGAGGCCGAGCTTTTGCGCCACGTCGACGGTGATGGGGAAGTCGTGTGTCCAGGTCCCCGTGGCGAGAAGCTCGGCGAGCTCCTGCGCCTTCTCCGTCGGCTGGCTGCGGGTCAGGAGCTCGCGGGTGCTTTCCCGGAGCTGGACGAGCGCCTTCTCGCCGACGTCCGCCAGGATGAGGGTCTTGTCGTCCACGTCCGCGATCGGCTTGCGCGACACCGCCTTCACCACCGAGGCGGCGGGGTACTCCCCCAGCTGCGGGTCGACCGGCCCCAGGACGGCGTGTGGCGACATCACGATCTCGTCGGCCGCCAGGCCGATCAGCGTCCCGCCCGACATGGCGTAGTGCGGCACGAGCACGGTCACCTTGCCCTTGCGGTTGCGGATGGCGCGCGCGATCTGCGTGGCCGCCAGCACCAACCCGCCCGGGGTGTGGAGCACGAGATCGAGGCC
>DATFUN010000055.1:0-5857 GCA_035260805.1 Myxococcales bacterium
CTGCCAGGTGGCGGACGACTTCGCGCACGCGCTAGGAGATCCGGCGGAGGCCCGCCTCGCTGCAGCCTTGGGGTACGCGGCCGGCCAACCCTGCCCGGCTCCGACCGGCGCCCAGGCTCCCCCGGGGACGGCGCTCACGGCCCCGGAGCGCTCGGGCGAGCTCGTGGCCAGGCCGCCGTGGCGGGAGATCCGCATCGTGGAAAGATGAGGATGAATGCCGCCATCGCCGCCTCCGCGATCGCTTCGCTCGCGGCCTGCAGGACGGCCCCTGCTCGGCAGGACCTGCCTGCGGTGGTCGCCCAGCCCACCTCGCAGAGCCACGCCGAGATGGTCCGCGCGGTGAGCGCCGCGTTGAACGGCGTCGCCGTCACGCTTGCCGACGACGCGCTCACCCGGGAGAGCACGCTGGTCCTCGAGCGTGCGAAGAGGCGCGATCCGAGCGGGCTGCCCGTCCAGGGGCGCGAGCTGGGCATGCCGGAGCGCTTCCGCCTGGTGAAGAGCGGGACTGCGTGCGTGCTGATCCACGAGGGCAGCGGCCAGCGCTTCACCTTGCGGGACACGACCTGCTCGCCGGTCGAGCGCGGGTAGGCGGGTCCTCCCCCGTCCCCCCGCGAAAAAAAATTATTTTTTTTTGCCGGGGAGTGGGAGGGGTGCGGCGGAGAGCACCCGGCCGCCGCGGATCTCCAGCTCGAAGTAGCCTTCGTGGCCCCGCTGCGTGGAGGAGCCGGCGCAGATCACCATCGGATCCGCGCCGTGCACGAATCGGTCGTGGATGTGGCCGCACAGGATGGCCTGGGCTCCGCCGCGGCGCGCAGCATCGAGCAGCGCACTCGCGCCGCGAAGCGAGTGCCAAGGCCGGTCCTGACGGCCGCCCCGTAGCAAGGGTGCGTGGTGCAGGGCGACGAGCTTGCACATCCCCTCCAGCGCCGGCGAGGCGAGCACCGTCTCCAGCGCGTCGAGCTGGGCGCGATCCAGGCGGCCGCGGGCCAGCACCGGCCAGCAGAGCGGGCCCGCGGAGTCGAGCACGACGATGGCCGCCTCGCCGAGCACGCGGACGCGCAGCGGGCCGGGCAGGTCGCTGCGCGCGTGCTCGGGGAAGTGATCCTCGAAGAGCCGCGAGGCCGCGCCGCGCCACGGGTAGCGGTCGTGGTTCCCCGGGAACACCGTGAGGCGGCCGGCGTCGCCCGCCAGCGCTCCCAGCGCGGCGCGCGCGGCCGCGAACTCCTCCGGATGCCCGAGCTGCGTCAGATCGCCGGTGCACACCGCGTGATCGGCTTCCGCCGCGACCCGCGCCAGAGCGCGCAGCGCCTCCTCGGCGGCGTCGTACTGGCTCCCGCGGCCCTTCCACAGCTCGACGGTGGCGAGCGCGCGCAGCGGTCCCAGCTCCCGCAGCGGCCGCCGCCTCCAGCCGCGGAGCTGCACGTGGACGTCGGAGAAGTGGACCAGCTTCATGCGGGCCGCTCGGCGACGCCCAGGAGGCCGAGGCCGCCCAGCGCCTCCTCCAGCTTGAGCACCCGCAGGCCGGCCCCTTCCAGCAGCGCCCGCAGCTCGGCGGCGGTGAACCGGCCGTAGAACCCGCTCATCGCGCGCCAGAGCAGGGCGGTCATCGCCCAGCCGGGCCGCGCCAGCGCCCGCAGGAGCCCCCTGCTGGTGGCCCGCGCGCCGTCGCGCGGCTCGAGCAGGATCGCGCGGCCGCCCGGCCGCAGCACGCGGGCCGTCTCGCGGAGGGCCGCCGCCCGATCCGGGAGCAGGTAGAGCACGCTGTGGAAGGTGACCGCGTCCACGCTCCGGTCGCGCAGCGGCAGCCCGCGCGCATCGCCGCGGACCAGCAGCAGGCGCGGATCGCGCCGCCGGGCCCGCCGCAGCATGGCCGCAGCGTGGTCGAGGCCGAGCACCACCGGCACGATGTCGCGCAGGTGCGTCGAGGAATTGCCCGGGCCGCATCCCAGGTCGAGCGCCCGCCGGCAGCCCGGCGGTAGCTCGGACGCCATGCGCGCGCAGTCCCTCTCCCAGACGGGGTGCCGCGTGACCAGCTCGTACGGGAACGCCACCCGCTGGAACAACCGCTCGCTGCGGAGCATGCGGTGGGATATTGTCACAAGAACCATGGGCCTCCTCGACAAGATCAAGCCGCACGTTGCGCCCGTGCGCCCCACCGACGTGGCCGTCTCTCCGGACGGCGGCGTGCAGGTGCGATGGGACGACGACAAGGAGAGCCGGTTCCCGGCCAGGTGGCTGCGGGCGCGCTGCCCCTGCGCGGGCTGCGTCGACGAATGGAGCGGCCAGCGCACGGTGGGCGAGGCGCAGGTGAAGGCCGACGTGCGGGCGGAGAACCTGGAGCCGGTCGGCCGGTACGCGGTGCGCATCGACTGGAGCGACGGCCACAACTCCGGCATCTGGTCGTGGGAGTACCTCCTCGAGATGCGCAGCGAGCAGTCCGCCGGCGCGCCGGCCGGAACGCCCGCGGCTTGACCGGCGGAGCGCCGCCCCATCCGCGGCGGCTGGCGGATGTCCTCGAGAATGCCGCCTCCCAGTTCGCGCCGGCGCTGGTGAGCGCCGCCGCTTTTGACCTCCGCTCCGGCGAGGAGGGATTCGTCCGCGCCGGCGAGCGGCTGCACGCCGCCAGCACGATGAAGCTCGCGGTGCTCGCCGCCGCGCACGCGCTCGCCGCGGCCGGGGAGCTGCGGCTCGACGACCCGATGCCCGTCGAGGACCGATTCGTCTCCCTGGCGGACGGAAGCGACTTCGCGGTCGGGGACGACGGCGACGAGTGGACCCGCGCGCGCATCGGGCGGGCGGTCCCGCTGCGCTCGCTGCTCGAGCGCATGATCATGGTCTCGGGAAATCTCGCCACCAACCTGGTGCTCGGGCGCGTCCCGCCGGCGCGCGTCTCCGCCCTCTGCGCGGAGCTGGGCGCCGAGGTGACGGTGCTGCGGGGAGTCGAGGACGCGAAGGCGCACGCCCGCGGCCTCGACAACACCGCCACCGCCCGGGGCCTCCTGGCGCTGCTGCGCGCCCTCGCCGAGCGCAGGCTTCCCGGCTCCGCGGAGATGCTCGGGCTGCTCGAGCGCGCCGAGCCGCGCGACGGCATTCCGGCCGCCCTGCCGATCGGTACTCGGGTGGCGCACAAGCCGGGGCGCATCGCCGGCCATTCGCATGATGCCGCGTTGGTCTTCCCGACCGGTCGCCCCCCGTACGCGCTCGTCGTGCTGACCCGCGGCTTTCAGGACGAGCGGGCGGCGCTGGGCGCCATCCGAGCCATTTCCCGGGCCGTCTGGGACCACCTGACTCGGACCGCTTGACCCGGTGCGTCGAGGCGCCTATTCCTCCGCACCCACCCCCGGAGGCCCCATGGCAACAAGGCCCGGCCGCCGCGCGGCCATCGTCGCCGGCCTGCGCACTCCGTTCGTCAAGTCCGGCACCTCCTTCAAGGGGCTGACTGCCCTCGACCTGGGACGCATCGCGGTCTCGGAGCTGGTGCAGCGATCCGAGCTGCCGGCCAAGGAGATCGACCAGATCGTCTTCGGCGTGGTGATCCCCATCGTGCAGTGGCCCAACATCGCGCGCGAGGTGGGGCTCGCGGCCGGGCTGCCCAAGAACATCGAGGCGCATTCGGTGGCGCGGGCGTGCGCGACCAGCCTGCAGGCGCTCACCACCGCGGCCGACGCAATCGCGCTGGGCGAGGTCGACGTGGCGATCGTCGGCGGCGCCGAGGCGATGAGCGACGTGCCGATCACCTACTCTCGGCCCGTGGCGCAGGCCGTGGTGGCGGCGGCGAAGGGCAAGACGCTGGTCGACAAGCTCAAGGCGTTCCGCGAGATCTCCCCGCGCGACCTGTTGCCCGTGCCTCCGGCCATCGCCGAGTACTCGACCGGCCTGTCGATGGGGGAGAGCGCCGAGAAGATGGCCAAGGAGAACGGCATCTCCCGCGAGGCGCAGGACGCGTGGGCGCACAGGTCGCACACCCGCGCGGCGCGCGCCTGGGAGGACGGCACCTTCCGCAAGGAGGTCATGCGCGTCCTGGTGCCGCCGCGCTTCGAGGAAGTGGCGGTCGAGGACAACGTCGTCCGCAAGGATTCGAAGCTCGAGGCGTACGCGAACTTGAAGCCGGTGTTCGACAAGAAGTACGGCAGCGTGACCGCCGGCAACTCGTCGCCCCTCACCGACGGCTCCGCCGCGCTGGTGGTCATGGCCGAGGAGAAGGCGCGTGCGCTGGGGATGAAGCCGCTGGGCTTCCTCAAGGAGTACGCGTACACCGCGGTGGATCCGGCCTGGCAGCTCCTGCAGGCGCCCGCCTTCGCGGTCCCCAAGGTGCTGCGCCGCGCGGGCATGCGGGTGCCCGACATCGACCTGTTCGAGATCCACGAGGCGTTCGCCGCGCAGGTCCTCTCCAACCTCCAGGCCTGGGGCTCGAAGAAGTTCGCCGACGAGCACCTCGGAGGAGCCGAGCCGATCGGCGAGCCGCCGGAGGAGAAGATCAATCCGAACGGCGGGTCCATCGCGCTCGGGCATCCGTTTGGCGCCACCGGCGCCCGGCTCGTGCACCAGGCGCTGCGCGAGATGTCCACGCGCGGGCTGGGCACCGCGCTCGTCTCCATCTGCGCCGCCGGCGGCCTGGGCGGGGCCTGCATCCTCACCCGGGAGTAGAGATGGCCGCGAAGACCTTCCGCCTCGAGACGCCCGGCGGCGGCGTGGGCGTGGTGTCGATGGACGTCCCCGGCGAGCCGGTGAACACGCTGCGGGCGGACTTCGCCGACGAGTTGGAGGAGTTGCTGCGGCGCGCGGCGGACGATCCGGGCATCACCTCGCTCGTCCTGACCAGCGGCAAGCCCGAGGGGTTCATCGCCGGCGCGGACGTGCAGATGCTGCAGCGGGTGAAGACGCGCGAGGAGGCGGCGGAGCTCGCCCGCGGCGGGCAGCAGGCGATGGCCAGGCTCGAGGAGCTGGGGAAGCGCAAGCCCATCGTCGCGGCGATCCACGGCGCGGCCCTCGGCGGCGGCCTGGAGGTGGCGCTCGCCTGCAGCTACCGCATCGCGACGGACGACCGCAGGACGCAGCTCGGGCAGCCGGAGGTGCAGCTGGGGCTCATCCCGGGCGCGGGCGGGACGCAGCGGCTGCCGCGGCTGATCGGCATCGCCGAGGCTCTGGACTTGATCCTCACCGGCAAATCGGTGCGGCCCTCGAAGGCGCGGCGTCTCGGGCTGGTCGACGAAGTGGTGCCCAGGCCGATCCTGCTCGAGGTCGCCCGCAGGCGCGCCGCGGAGCTGGCCTCCGGCGAGCTGCGGCCCGACCGGTCGCGCCTGCATCTGCGGCAGCTCGCCGACCGCGAGGTCCTGCAGGCCGTCGCGCTGGAGGAGAATCCCATCGGCCGGCGCATCCTCTTCCAGCAGGCACGCAAGGCGCTCTTGAAGAAGACCCGCGGCCACTACCCGGCGCCCGAAAAGGCGCTGGAGGCGGTCCGCATCGGCATCGAGAACGGGATGGCCGCGGGGCTCGAGGCCGAGGCGGAGCGCTTCGGCGAGCTGGTGGTGAGCGAGGTGTCCCGGAACCTGGTGCAGATCTTCTTCGCCACCACGGCGCTGAAGAAGGACACCGGGGTGGACGATCCTTCCGTGAAGCCTTTGCCCGTCTCCAAGGTGGGAATGGTCGGGGCCGGGCTGATGGGCGCGGGCATCGCCGCGGTGGCGGCCGACGCCGGTGTCGCGGTGCGGCTTCGCGACAAGGACGACGCGGCGCTGGGCCGCGGGCTGCGCCAGATCGCCGGCATCTTCGACGAGCGGGTCAAGCGCCGCCGCCTCACCCGCGCCGAGCGCGAGGAGAAGATGGCGTTGATCACCGCCACCACCGACTGGTCGGG
>DATFUN010000056.1:0-25011 GCA_035260805.1 Myxococcales bacterium
ATCAACCCGGGCAACTCCGGCGGCCCGCTCTTCAACCTCAAAGGCGAGGTGATCGGCGTCAACACGGCGATCATCGGAGGAGCGAACACCATCGGGTTCGCCATCCCCATCGCGGTGGTGAAGCAGATCCTTCCACAGCTGGAGAAGAACGGGCGGGTCGTGCGCGGGTTCCTGGGCGTGCAGCCGCAGCCCATCACGCAGGACATGGTGGACTCGCTGGGGCTCAAGTCGACGCAAGGGGCCCTCCTCGCCGACGTGGTGAAGGGCGGTCCTGCGGACAAGGCCGGCCTCAAGCCGGGCGACGTGGTCGTGTCCCTGAACGGCAAGCCCGTCACCGACCCGAACCAGCTCACCCGCGACGTCGGCGCCATCCCGCCCGGCCAGACCGTGAAGCTGGAGGTCATCCGGGACGGCAAGCAGCGGCAGGTCGAGGTCAAGCTCGGCGAGCGGCCCGACGAGACGGAGAGCACCGCGCGTGCGGGCGGGCAGGGCGGCGACGCCGACAAGTCGAGCGGCGACGTCCTGGGTGTGCGCGTGCAGGACCTCACGCCTGAGCTGGCGCAGCGGGCGCGCGTCGATCCGGGCACCAAGGGAGTAGTGGTCACCGCCGTGGCCCCGGACTCGCCCGCCGCGAGCGCAGGCCTCGACCCGGGTGACGTGATCCTGGAGATCAACCGCCAGCCGGTCGCCTCCGTCGCCGACTACAAGAAGGCCATCTCCAAGCTCAAGAAGGGCGACACCGTGCTGCTCCGCGTCCGCAGCGGCCAGGCCGTCCAGTACCTGCCGGTGAAGATTCGCTGAGTCGCAGGCTTCAGGGTGTGGGGGCTCGAAGTGGGAGCTCCCACCCCGACTGCCCACCCCAGCTCAATCCATTCAGTGGATCGTGCCCCGGGAGGGGGCCTGCGCGCCCTTCGGGGTGACGAACTTGAGGCCGATCCCGCGCATCCCGGCGCGTACCGCATCGGCGCGGGTGAAGTTGATGAAGCACTGGTAGCGGACCTCGCCCTCCAGGACCATCTCCGCGCCGCCGCTGGGCGAAGTGAAGGTCACCCGGACCCGGCTTCCCAGCGGGAAGGGCTCGCGGGTCTCCACGAACATCCCGGAATCGCTGATGTTCCTCCCGATCCCGGCGGCCATGCCGCGGTCGCCCTCCAGGAACACCGGGAATGCCTTGTCGAGCCTTCCAGCGGGCGGCCGGCGCTCGGGCTCGTGATGCGGAACCTGGGGCCTGTCGACGCGGCTGGACATGCTGGAGAGCCTCGCGGAAGACGTGCGGCCCACCGTAGGAGCCGGCCGCTCGGCCGTCAAGGAAAGGACTCCCGGCCAGGGGGGTATCGCGCTCGGGCGGCGAACGTCTTAAATTGCATGTGGGCAAGCGTCGCAGAAGCCCCGGGATGGTGGGTATGAAGGGTCGGACCGTGGGTGGACTGCTCACATCGGGGCTCGTCGTGCTCGCCTTCGCCCTCGCGCTGCTCCAGGCCGCGGTCCTCGCCCAGTTGCCGCAACCCGCTCCGGTCACCAGCAACGCGCCGTTGGCCCCGAGCAATCGCTACTCCGCGCCGGGCGGCCGCGCGGGCGTGCCGTGGGCGCCGACTCCTCCGCAGCCCAGGCCGCTGCCTTCCGAGCGCGAGGGCCGCACGCCCGACCAGAAGCCGCAGCGCGAAGAGCACCGCACGCCGATGCGCAATCCCAACTTCATCCCGCACCTCGGCCCGCGCCCGGCCCGCCGCGCCCTCGCTTAATCGCCTCCGTTCACGAACAAGACCAGAAGCGGTTCCCGCGAAACGCCGTTGCTCATTCTTTTGTGTAGAGCGTCCAGGCGCCGGCGCGGGAGAGGACGTGCCAGGCAGGGCCAGGGCCGGCGCGGGCCGCCGGATCGCCGAACCCACGGACGAGCAGATAATCGTAGTAGAGGCCGTCGACGTCGTTGCGGAAGCTCCACGGTTCCCATTCCCAGTGCGCCGGCTTGGGCGGCGGAGCGGTCTCCGGCCGGTAGCGCAGCGGCGACTGGGGCAGCTCCGCGAAGGAGAACGAGGCGATGCCTCCCTTGCGCGCCCGGTAGTAGCTGCCGAAGTGGAGGTACGGGCTGAACTTCGCCCAGGCCGAGTCGCGGCCGTAGATGAGCGAGAGCAGCCGGCGACCCGGCTCCGTGGCATCCAATACCCGATCGAAGCCCTCCACCTCGCGCGAGAAGCCTCTGATCTGACGTCCCGCGATGCCGGCGCTGAAGAGCGAGGCGGCAGCGACGAGCACCAGCGGCAGCGCTCCGCGCAGCCCGCGCGCCGGGCGCAGCAGCAGCGGGGCGAGCAGCGCCAGCGCGATGGCGTACCGCTCGTTGAGCTGCCACAGCCAGCCGATGGACACCGGAAAGGCAAAGTAGAGGAAGGCCGCGAGCGCGCACCATCCGGCAGCGAGTCCGCGGAGGCGCGCGTCGGCGTCCGGATCGCGGGGCTGGGGCCAGGCGAGGAGCGCAGCCGCGCCGATGAGCGCGAGCAGCACCAGGTCGTCTTGCGTGCCCGGCCAGATGTCGAGCAGCGCGGAGGGCAGGTTGCGCAGAGCATCGCTCGGAGCCTCGAACCGGATCTCCATCGGGTGGGTCCACCCGACCTTCTCCGGGTGGATCACCGGGCTGGTCGCCAGGAAGGCGAAGCCCAGCGCGGCGACCGGCACCACCCAGAGCAGGGCGCGCGGGCCGCGGCCGAGGAGGAGCCAGGCGAGCAGCGCCGCGGGAGCGAACAGCAGGAATGCGGAGAGGTGCAGGTAGAAGAGCGCCAAGGCGACCGCTGCGACGAGCACCGTGCGCCGCGGGCGCGGAGCCTCCGCGTCGCGAACCGCGAGCGAGAGCCCCCACAGGAGCAGCGGCAGCGCGGCCAGGTAGTTGAAGAACCCGATCAGGAGCGACTGCGACCAGAAGAGCGGCGCCGCGAAGAGGGCGAGGCGCTCGTCGCCGCGGACCGCGCGGAGCAGCGAGCGCAGCGCGAGAGGGAAGGCCAGCGCGGTCGCCGACAGCAAGGTCAGATTCGCGAGCTCGGCGCTCCCGAGCGGAAAGGCGAGGACCGCGCCGGCCAGGTAGTAGAGCAGGTACTGGGAGCGGCCCAGCGCTAGCGTGAAGTACTCCTGCGCCTTCCACTGGGGATCGCTCCAGTGTCGCAGGGTGGCGATCGCGGCGGCGTGCTGGGGCAGGTCGGTGAAGGGAAGGTATGGCCCGGACCAGAGGGCCACGACGTTGGCCAGGGCGCAGGCGAAGAGGAGGAACGGCCAGAGGGCGTGGGCGGGATCGGTCCAGGGCGTGGTCGAGGTCGCGGTGGCGGTTGGGGTCGGGATCGAGGTCGAGGGCAAGGGCGAGGGTGAGGAGGGCACGGTCACGCGGTGCCGACTCTAGCTGGAGTACCCAGGGCTGTCCCTGCGTTCCGCGGTGCGCTAGGCTTGTAGCGTGCGGATCCTGGTCGGAGTGGATGGCTCGGAACCGGCGCAGCGGGCCGCGCGCCGCGCCTTCGACTTCGCCCGGAGGCTGGGCGAATCGGTCACCCTCATCCACGTCTTGCCGCCGCCGCCGGTCTTCTCGGAGCCGGCGGTGGTGCTGGACGTCGCGGAGCTGGAGCGCCGCGTGTACGAGGCGGGCAAGACGCTGCTGGAGAAGCTCGCGGCGGAGGGACGCGCCGCCGGCGTGCAGGTCGATACCCAGCTCCTCTCGGGGCCCGCCGCGGAGGCGATCGCCGAGGCTGCGCAGGCGGAAGAGGTGGACTTCGTCGCCGTGGGCAGCCGCGGCCGCACCCTGGTGGGGAGCATGCTGCTGGGGGGCATCTCTCACCGGCTGGTGCACATCTGCAAGAAGCCGGTGCTGATCGTGCACTAGTGGCCGCGCCCTACTGGCTGAACCCTTCCAGCTGGTAGTGCGCCTCGATCCGCTTGAGCGCCAGCACCATCGCCGCCGTGCGCATGTCCACCTCGCGCCCGATGCAGTAGCGCTGCGAGTTGTGGGTGGCCGTCCGGCGCGGGGTGTTGCGCGAGATGTCGCGGATGATGCGGTAGTTGGACTTGATGGCCTGCTCGAGACGCCCGTTGACCTCGGTCTCGCTCCAGTGCTCCATGCGCTTGTTCTGGATCCACTCGTAGTACGAGACCGTCACGCCGCCGGCGTTGCCGATGATGTCGGGGATCAGCTCGATGCCTCGCTTGGCGAGGACGCGGTCACCCTCGGGCGTGGTCGGGCCGTTGGCGCCCTCGGCGACGAGCTTGACCTTGAGGCGCTCGGCGACCGGACCGGTAATCTCACCGCCCAGCGCTGCGGGGATGAGGATGTCCGCGTCCACCTCCCACAGGTCGTTCTTCGAGATCTGCTGCGCCTTCGGGTACCCGGCCACCGTGCG
Organism: Myxococcales bacterium; assembly: GCA_035260805.1. Lineage (GTDB taxonomy): Bacteria > Myxococcota > Myxococcia > Myxococcales > 40CM-4-68-19 > VBKO01. Next base: position 4,371 of record DATFUN010000056.1, read on the forward strand.
GCGCATGTTGGAAGGGTTGTCGTATACGTACGAGACCAGGTCGGGGACGTCGATGCCGTTCGGATTGAAGATGGTGCCGCCCGCGTCGTTGACGGCAAGCAGCTTGGACCCCATGCCTGACAGGATCTCCGCCGCGTTCGAGCCCACGTTGCCGAAGCCCTGTAGGACGAAGCGGGAGCCCGCCGGTACCGAGCCGCGGTCCGCGTACCACTCCTGGATGCAGTAGGCGAGGCCCTGGCCGGTGGCGCGCACGCGGCCTTCCGACCCGCCGATGCGCGTGTCCTTGCCGGTGACCACGCCGCGCAGGGAATGGCGCTCGCGCTCGCCGTCGGTGAACTGGCGCAGGAGCAGTCCCATGATGGTGCCGTCGGTCCCCACGTCAGGCGCGGGGATGTCCAGGTTGGGCCCGATGAGCGGCTTCAACCGGTACATGTAGCGCAGCGTGAGCGCTTCCAGCTCTTCCGAGCTGAGCGTCTTGGGGTCGACCTTGATCCCGCCCTTGCCGCCGCCGAACGGCACGTCGGCGATGGCCGTCTTCCAGGTCATCTCCGCCGCCAGCACCTTGAAGAGGTCGAGCGAGACGTCCTGGTGGAACCGGGTGCCGCCCTTGTACGGACCGCGCGCCTGGTTGTGCTGCACGCGGTAGGCCTTGAACCGCTCCGGCCGGCCGGGCACCACCTTGTAGAGCCCCTTGCCCTTGAGCCGCACCACGCCGTCGCGCATGAACACGTTGGCGTTGATGAGGGCGCGCCGCTTGAAGACGAAGCTGCCGTCGAGCAGCGGTTCCAGCCCGTCGGGGAGCAGCTCGCTGTCGGGCAGGTCCTTGTAGCGGGGCTGTTCGGACGCGGGCAGCGGCGTCAGCCGCGTGTGCAGCTTCACGGTGACGTAGAAGATGTGCTCGTAGTCGGGCTCTTCCAGCTCCATCCGCACGCGGCGGTCCAGACCGATCAGGTCAGACGCCCGCTGGAAGACCTCCATCGCCTCGGTGTAGACGGTCTGCCTGGGTGGCTCGATGCTGGCGACGCGCGCGGTCACTCGTCCTCCGTCTGCGAAAGGGGCCGGTTTCTAGGGTGGATGTCGCGCCCTGTCAATCCGCGCCGCGTCACTTCTTGACGAAGCTTCGCACGTACGCGCGGAGCTCCTCGATCTGGCCCGCCGTGAGCTTTTTCGCGTAGCCGGGCATCTGCACTCTTCCCTTCTTGTCCTTGGTCCCGTTGCGGATCGTTTCGCGGATCTCCTTGTCGGTCGTCTCCTCCGACCACTTGGCGCTGGTGAAGTCGGGCGCCTTCAGCTTGCGGCCCTTCTCGGTGTCGCCCCGGCCGTCCTCGCCGTGACAGTTGACGCACTTCGATTTGGCGAACAGCTCCTTGGGGTCGTGCGTGCCGGGAGCGACCTGCTCGGGCGGCGCCGTCGGAGCTTGCTGGATGGCGAGGGACAGGGCGAGGGCGAAAAAGGACAAGGCGATCCTCCTTGCAGGGTCTTCGGTTCAGTAGCGCGACAAGGCGCGTTCCGCTTCGGCCCGAACGGCGCTGCGCGCCTCGGGCGGGTCCACGATCTCGGCCGCTCCGGCGAAGGACAGGACGAGCGAGACGGCATACTGCGTCCCCGCCGTGTCGATCGCCACTTCCACGCCTCCTCCCGCCAGGCGCCGTGCGCGATCGCCGTAGCGCGACAGCGCCCAGCCCGCCGCGGCCGGTGAGAAACGCACGGTGACCGGCCGCTCCGCGCCGGTGGGGAAGAAGAGGGCGGCGCGCTGGAACAGCGCCGGATCGATCGGGCCGGGGTCGGGGAAAGTGGCTCCGGTCTCGCGCATCCCGCGCACCCGATCCAGCCGGAAGGTCCGGTCCGCCGAGCGCGCCGGGTCGTAGGCGTACACGTACCACCGGCCGCGGTGCTCCACGACCGCACGCGGGTGGACTGTTCGCGCGCCGGATTCCCCGCGGCCTTCCTTGTCGTACTCGAGCGCGACCTCGCGCCGCTGGTCGGCCGCCCGGCGCAGCCCGGCGAGGAGCTCGTCGGTTCCGCGCGGCGGTGGAGCGGCCGCGGTCACGCGCCGGGCGAGCGCGGCGTACAGCTCGCGCGCCTTGGCGGGCAGCTTGTCGGTCAGCTTGTGCAGGGCGGACACCACCGCGGGATCGGCCGGCGCCGTCTCCTGCGCCGCGGTGGCCAGCGCGAGCGCCTCCAGCGCAGTGAGCTGCGGCGGCCGCGAGAAGGACTGGTCGAGCATCACCGTCACCCGCCCGCGCTCGTCGACGCTGATGTCGATCAGGTCGTCGGGCGAGAAGGGCGGCCTGCCGACGAAGCCGAGCAGGTCGATGTCCTCCAGCAGCTCCTCGGGAGCGAGGCCCAGCTCGCCGGCGAGCTCCTCGACGCGGATCCCCGGCCGGCGGCGCGCGGCGGGGACGATGAGCAACAGCCTGCGCAGCCGCTCTTGCGGCGCGAGCTGCTTGCTCACGCGCTTGCCGGCGGGCTGCGCGGCCTTCTCCGCCGGCGCAGCCGCCGGCGCGGGCTCGACCGGCGACGACGCGCCGGAGTGCTGGTCGAGCAGCACCATCAGAGCGCGGCGGGCGCGGGTGCTGGCCTGCGGGGGAGACTCGATCCAGACGCGGTCGCCCTCAGCGAGGACCTGGGTGAGGAGCCCGTCGAGGTGCGTGACGCGCAGGCGCGCCGACTCGCCGGCGGGCGCATCGAAGGCGCGCTCCGCCAGAAGCTCGCTGCCGGGTGCGAAGCGGAGCGTCACCTCGACCGGCTCGGCTCCCGTCCACTGCCAGGGCCTCCGTCCGGCGGCCTCGCCGGCGTCGAACCCGTCGGGGACCTGGAAGTCGGGCTGCCCGGGTTTCTGCTCGTTGACCTCGAGCTGCTCGATCCGGTCGACGAGGAACACCCGCTGCGCCTGGCGCAGATGGCAGTAGCCCACCACCCGCCAGGTCCCGCCGCGAAAAGCCAGGCCGTACGGATCGACGTCGCGCTCGGTTACCGCGCCGAACTTGTCGTAGCGCAGGTGGACGCGCTTGCGCCGCGCGACCGCGCCAGCCAGCTCGCGCAAGCGCGGACCGCGCTCCGAGTCGCCGGGGCGGACGACCAGGAGGCTGCGCGAGACCGACTGCGGCGCGGGCGCGGAGCCGGCCAGCGAAATCTTGCGCAGCGCGTGCTGCAGGTCCTGCGCGAAGGGGAAGTCCCGCGCAGCCAGCGCCGCGGAGCCCGCCGCGTAGAGCGCGGCCGCCTCCTCGGGTGCGAGCCGCGGATCGGGCAGGAAGAACGCGGCCCGGTCGATCCGGTACCCGCCCGACTCGCGCCCATGTTCTCCGCTGGGCGGGACGAACTCGAGCGGCACGCCGAGCAGGAGCAGCTCCGCCTTGTCGCGCTCGAGCTTGCGCTCCGCCGACTCGCGGGCGCCTCCGTAGTCGTCCGGGAAGGCCTCGCGCAGGTCGGAGAAGGGAACCGGCTCCCGCGCGTCGAGCAGCAGCGCGACCAGATCGAGGAGCCGCTCGGTGCGGTCCATCTTCGTCCTACGAAGTCGCGGCGCTCTTGGGGGCCGCCTTGGCCTCCTCCTCCAGCGCCCACTGGATGGCGGCGATGTTGTCGCCGGGGATCTCCACCTTCTTGCCCGAAAGCGGGCCGTCCTCGGTCCCCACCACCCAGTAGCTATCGCCTTCCTTGTCGATCCGCGCGATGCCCGGCCCGATCTGGATGACCGTGATGTTCGGGTGCACGGGAAAACGCAGGTAGAGGATCTCGATCGACGCGGCCACTCGATGTCCGCCTTTCCGGAGGAGTTCCCTCGTATCGTCCCGGGACCCGAGGGTCAAGCACGGCAGCACGCCATTCAGTGTCCGATACTCAATCCAGAAGCCACCGCAGCTCGGCCATCGTCTCCCTCGGCTTCTCCAGGAACGCCAGGTGCCCCGCCCCCGGCAGGACGGCCTGGCGCGCCTCGGGGATGTTCCGCGCGAGCGAATCGCAGGCGGCGCGCGGGATCAGCTGATCCTGCTCCCCGCAGACGACCAGCGTGCGCGCGCGCCACCGCGGCAGATCCGGAGTCGAGTCGGGCCGCAGCGCCATCCCGCGCAGCGCATCGGCGATGCCCTGCGCGGTCGCGCTCCGGGCCAGCTCGCGGACCCGGCTGACGAGCGGCGAACCTCTCGCGACCATGCGCTCCGCGAGCGGCCCGACCACCGCTTCGGGTCCCTTCTCCAGGGCCGCGCGGGCTTGCTCCTCGCGCTTCTGCTTCGCCTCCGGCGAATCCGCGCCGGCCTGCGTGCAGAGGAGCCCGGCGCGCTCCATCCGGTCGGGGAAGAGCCGCCAGAACGCCATGGCCGCGTATCCGCCCATCGAGCAGCCCACCAGCGCCGCCGACTTCGCCCCGAGCACATCCAGCGCGGCGGCAAAGAGCCGCGCCAGGTCGTCCATCGTGCACGGCCGGCCGAGCGGAGGCGTTCCGCCGAATCCGGGCGCATCGACCGCCGCCGCGCGAAAGCCGAGCCCCGCGCATCCGCGGAGCAGCTCGTCCCAGCAGGTGCCGTCGAGGGGGAACGGATGCGCGAACAGCACGGTCCTGCCTGGCGGTCCTTCGGCCCACAGGTGCGCCGGCCGGCCTTCGAAGCGGAGCGGCACCTCTTCCATCTCAGCCTCCGGTGACGACGATGGCTCCCCGGTACATGTCCATCGGGCAGGCGAAACGGATCTGCCCGTCCTTGGGAGAGGTGAGCCTCACGTCGATGGGCTTGTCCTGCGGCAGCATGTGCTTCACCGGGTCGCCCTGCACGAGCACCGCGTCGGCGCAGGTCTGCGCGACCTTGCGCGTGAACCGCAGCACCACCTCACTGCCCGGCGCCACCTCGACCCGCACGGGCTCGAATCCCTTCTCCGTGACGGACACCTCGTAGACCGGGGCACCGCCCGATGTGGCGCGCTGTGGGGGCGGTGACCCCTTGCAGGCGAGCACGGCCAGCAGCGGAAGGATCCAGCGGGTCATGCCGCCCGTATCCACCGCGTGGGGGCCGTGCGCAAGCGCAATGACGCTGCGGTGACCTGCCGGCCGGACACTCGGTCTTTTGGGAAGCGTCGCGAAACCGTGCGACACTTTCGACGGCAGGCGGGACATGCGACGAAGAGCTCTCGAGATTCGCCACCGCGACCGGAAGGCGCTGCGCGACGGCTACAGCCCGGCTGTGCGCCGGTTCGAGATCGCGAGCATCGCCGCCTACTGCTGCGTGATGTCGTGGTTCCTCTGGGGCCTCTTCCCCTTGGTGCGGACCTACCCCTGGCTGATGGCGAGCGCCTTCATGCTCGGGTTCGTGCTGGCAGACCTGGTGTCCGGGGTCGTGCACTGGCTGGCCGACACCTGGGGCTCTCCGGACATGTCGGTGATCGGGCAAGCGCTGATCCGCCCGTTCCGCGAGCACCACGTCGATCAGAAGGAGATCACCCGCCACGGTTTCGTCGAGACGAACGGCAACAACTGCTTCATCTCCATCGGACCGGCCGTGTGCGGAGCGCTCGTGCCTCTCGACGAGGCGGTGAACGTCTTCGCCGCGACCGCGATCTTCTCCGTCACGTTATGGGTCCTGTTCACCAACCAGTTCCACAAGTGGTCGCACCTCGACGTGCGCCCGCGCTGGGTCGTCCTGCTGCAGCGGCTGAATCTCATCTTGCCGCCCGACCACCACGCCGTGCATCACTCGGCACCCTACGCGAAGTACTACTGCATCACCGTGGGCTGGCTGAACGAGCCGCTGCACCGCCTGCGGTTCTTCCAGGCCCTGGAGCGGATCGTCACCGCCGCGACCGGGCTGGTGCCACGCGAGGACGACATCGGCGCTTCCGCGGCGCTCGCCATCCTCGACGAGTCGCCGGCGCCGCGGGCCGCCGAGCACGGTGCTCCGGAGCCGGAGATCTAGCCCTGCCGGCTTGCTGCCTTCGCCCAGGCAGCCAGCTCCGTCTTGCGGCGCGCGATCTCCGCGACGATCCGAGCGGGATCCACCGAGACCACCAACAGGTTGGCCGCCGAGGTCACGCCGGGCGGCACCGGGATGCCCGCGCGCAGCGGCAGGTAGCCGGGGACGCGCGCGACGAGGAGTTGCTCGATGTCGCGCGAGGCGAGCCGCTCGGCGAGCTGCGCGGCCGCGTCCGGATTGCGGGCATCCTTGGGGCGCGCCAGCGCGGTGGGCCACACGAAAGTCCCGATCGAGCGTTGGTTCGGATATTCGAGCGCGACGCGCGCGGCGCTGGCCACGGCCTTGGCGGCCTCGTCGCTTGCGAGGATTCCCACGATCGCCTTCCCTCCCACCACCGCCTGGCGCACGGCATCGTCCGAATCGAGCACCTGCGCTCCGTTCGCTTGGAGCTGATTCATCCAGGCCTCCATCCGGGCCTCGCCCCAGGCCTGGAAGAGAGCCGCGAAATGGGCCAGTGCGGCGCCGCCGGTGGGGGCCGCGAGGGCGACCTTGCCCTTGAGCCACGGCTGCGTCAGGACACCGTAGTTGTTGGGCACGGGATGATCGCCGAGCAAATCGGTCGCGACGAGGAGGACGACCGCGCGCCCGCCTACCGCTACCCAGGTGCCGCCCGGATCGCGCCACAGGGCGGGCACGTCGCTCGCCGTGACGGGCATCGGCGACAGCTCGCCTCGCTGGGCCGCCGCGATGGCGGCGTACGGCTCAGAATGCCAGCGGAGATCCCCGCCTTCGCTCTTGGTGGCGGCTTGCCCCAGCGCCTCTGCCCCGGGCGGGGTCGCCGCGACGCGCTCGGCGCGTGGACCGCCGCCCTGCGCGATGAGCCGCAGCGCGGTGTCGATCACCGGTCCGGGCAGATCGGTGGCGAGCCGCACGTCGGGCGGCGGCGGTGGGGCTGCCTGCTTGCTGCATGCGACCGCGAGCAGCAGCAACGGAACGACGCGCAGGCGCATGCGGCGCACGCTTGCTCCTGGCGCGACACCTGTCAAACCGGTCCGGTTGACCGCGGCGGGCAGCGCTTGCTAGAAGCACGCTCCCCTCCGGGCCGACATAGCTCAGTCGGTAGAGCAGCGGTTTCGTAAACCGCAGGTCGCCGGTTCAAGTCCGGCTGTCGGCTCCACCCCTCCGATTCCATCGATCGACCCTGCGCCGCGTGTCTTTGCGACGTGCCGACGATCCCAGGTCCGCCGGTGGCTCGCGGGCCGATTCCTGCTAGGCTGTTACTGGCGGGGAGGGGGAGACGTGTTTCGTGCAGGACGAGGATCGGGCCCGCGTTTGCGAGGAGTGCAAGCGAGAAGTCGCGTGGATGGCATGGCGCTCCGCCGGAGACGGTGAGGGCGGGATCCAGGTTCGCGATGGGCGCTGCGGCTGCGACGGCAAGGGCTACCTCCAGACCAGGCAGGGGCACCCGGGACAGCTGGACAAGGCGGTCCAGCAGCTCCGCGCCGACTGGCGCGCGGCCGAGGAGGCCTACGACGAGGCCATCCGGCAGGGCCGCCCTCCGATCGAAATTGAGGCGCTGCTGCGCAGGAAGCAGCGGTTCGAGGCGGCGTACCTGGCGAACGCCCTTCCCCGGCCGACCTGAAAACGCTCCGGAGACGTGCGGGGATGTGCGTGCGGCGCGCTTTTCAGAGGTGCACTCCGGTCCGCTAGATTGGCCTGCATGAAATGGCCGGTCGTTCTCTGCCTGGCGGCGCTACCGGCACTCGCCGGGGAGCACAAGATCGCGGTCGCCGCGTTCGAAGGAGTGCTCGGCCGGACCGATGCGGCCTCGGTGGAGGAAGCGGTGCGCGCCGAGGCGCGTGGTCTGGACCTCGCGGTCCTGCCGGGAACGCCTGCCGGAGTCGCTGCCGCGGCGGAGCTGGGCGCCACGCACGTGATCACCGGGAAGGTGGTGCGTCTCGAGGGCGCGCTGGCGATCACGCTGACGCTCCTGAAGACGGAAGACGGCGCGAAGCTGGGGACGGAAAGGCTGGTCGGGTACACGCACCCGGATCTGCAGGGAGAGGTGAAGAAGAAGGTGCCGCGGATGCTGCGGGCGGGGCTGGGGATTGGGGAGGAGAAGGCGACTGCGACTAGGACAGCGACAGCGACTACGACAGCGACAGCGACTACGACAGCGACTACGACGGCGACAGCGACACCGACACCGACTGCGACTGCGACTGCGACTAGGACAGCGACACCGACCACGACAGCGATTACGACGGCCACCGCGAATCCGAGGCCGAAGGCGGGGCCGAAGTTCGTTCGAGCACCGACGCAGATCAGCGGAGCGGAGGAATCCTCGCCGCTGGTGCGGACTATCCGCCAGGTCGTCGAAGACGTTGAGGACGTCCGCGGGCTCTGGCGCAAGACGACGCTGCGGATAGCGCTGCTCGACGACGCGCTGTTCTCCAAGGCGCTGCGGGCGAAGGCGGAGAAGGAGCTGACCAAGGCGGCGGTGGCGGCGGAGCGCGCCCGGTGGGCGGCGTTCGGCCTGGCGCCGCCCGACGCCGATCCGGCGAAGATCCTGCTGGGCGTACTCGACGAGCAGGTGGCCGGGTTCTACGACCCCACGACCAAGACGCTGACCGTGCGCGAGAAGCCGCCGGGAGGATCCGCCGACGCGTTCCAGCTGGTCCTCGCGCACGAGGTCGAGCATGCGCTCCAGGACCAACACTTCGGGTTTCCAGACCTGGCGAAGCTCCCGGACGACGATGCGCGCGTGGCGCGGATGGCGCTCTACGAGGGCGACGCGATGGCCACCATGATCGCGGTGGGCGCCCGGCGGGCGGGGCGACCGGTGAAGCTGGCGCTGGGCGCCGCCGCGGCATCGGCGCGCGGCATGTCTTCGGAGCAGCTCGCGCGCACGGCAGGATACTCGCCCGAGCTGCTGCAGGCCCCGGCTGTAGTGCGCGAGGAGCTGGCGCTTCCGTACGTGGCCGGCCTGGCGCTGGTCGCCGAGGTCCACCGGCGCGGCGGATTCGACCTGGTCGACAAGATGTTCCAGCGGCCGCCGCAGAACACGCACCAGGTGCTCCATCCGGAGGCCTACATCGAAGGCGAACAGCCCGTGCACGTGCCGTTTCCAGCGGCTCCGCCCGGGATGCAGGCGCTCGCCACCGGCCGGATGGGAGAGCTGGGCGCGCGGCTGGCGCTGCAGGTGTGCGTGGACGAACAGGTGGCTCGCGACATCGCGCAGCATTGGGCCGGCGACGCGTACACGGTGGTCCGGGGACCGCTGAGTGGAGTCTCCCTGGTGTGGAGCACCGCCTGGTCCGGCGAAGGCGCGCGCCAGTTCGGCACGTTGCTCGGTATGCAGTCTTCCTGCTGGCAGGAGGCGGCGGAAGCGCATCGCGGGAAGCCCTACGCCATCGCCGCGGCGGCCGAGGTGCGGGTCGACGGCGCGAAGGTGTCGCTGGCGCGCGGGTTCCCGCAGGCCTTGCTGAGCGCGACCGCCACCGCGGCGACCCGGTTCGACGCGAAGCCGCCCGCCGCGGCGCCGCCGCTCGGCGAGCTTTCCACCGAGGCGCAAGCCGAGCACGCCCGCGTGGTAGACGGCCGGTTCGTGAGCCAGCGGCTGGGCCTCGAAGCAGACGTCCCGCCGGGGTTCGAGGCGGACCTGCAGGAGCCGGCCGCCGAGCTCGTCTTGCGCAAGCCGCGCCCGCAGGCGCGCGCCTCGCTCCTGTTCGTGCCCGAGGCGGCGACGCCGGAGCTGGTCGAATCGTTCTTCGAGACCTCCGCCGTCGTCTTCGCGAACGAGGTGGGCGGCTCGTCGCTCAAGCTCCGCGGGTCGCAGCGGACCACGCTGCTCGGCGCGGCTGCGCAGGAGCGCGCCTGGAACGTGGAAGGCACCGGCGCGGTGCTGCGGGTCACGCTCGCTCCCGCCTGCGGAGGAAGGGGTTACTACGCGGTGCTGCGCGCCGCCGCGGACGAGGCGTCGCGCTCGGCCCTCGAGAAGTTCGTCGGGTCGCTGCGCGCGAATGGGGCGGCGGACTCCCCCGCCTGCGCCGAGCTGCAGTAGGGACGGCTCAGGGCGTGGGGTTGTTGAGGTAGTTGAGCGCGATCGCCAGCGCCTTGCGCACCGGCAGCGTGGTCACGTAGAGCGCCAGCGCGATGGGAATGACCACCGTCCGGCCGCTGGCGATGCTCTCGGGGTGCATGAACAGCATCACGATGACCATCACGCCGGTGAGGAACGCCGTGCTCACGTACATGAAGGCAAGCGACTCGCCGCGCGGATCGTAGCGCAGGCCACAGCGAGGGCAGCTGGTGTGCTCGCTGTAGGTGAGCACGCGCCGGAAGATCTTCCCCTCGCCGCAGCGCGGGCAGCGCAGGCGCAGGGCCCGGCCGAGGAGCTGGCGGGAGAGGCGGAAAAGCTGCCTGGACTCCATCCAGCGCCGTTCTAACGCGACCCGGTCCTCCCCGACGAGGCTTCCGCGAAAGCTCCAGGCCAGCGAAGGCGGACCAAGGCTTGCGCCGGTCCGCCAGCTCGAGCAGCTGCTCCGCCAGGTCGCGCGGTCGCTGGGTAGGCAAGGGTGGGCCGTCCTTCGCTCCCATTTGCGGAGGATCCGCCCGCGCGATAGCGCCGTTCACGTTCAGTGAAGTGGCACGCGCACATTTCACGGTGCCGCTCTCCAGCAGCGCAGCCGGACCCCAAAGGCGGCACAACCGTCGATAACCGGCCCCGCGTGTGTCATTGCGCCCAGGAAGGATCCCCGCTTCACTATCCACGTTCACTGGAAAAGTGAGGGACCCATGGAACGCCTGCGCAAGGTTCTATCCATCTTCGCCGCCGCCGCGCTACTCGCCCCCGCGGGTGGGGCGCTCGCCGGCCGTCCGGTCTTCCACCAACACCAAGCCGACCACGAGGGCGAGGAGAAGGACCACGCCACCGACCGCGGCGCAAAGCCGGCGAAAGGTATGGCCGGCGACCTGACGCTCCGGTCGCGCGCGCTGCTGGGCAAGGATGGCAAGACGCAGCTGGAGATCAGCACGGCTCCGTTCGACATCGGCGCCAATGCGACTGCGCCCGGGAATATCTCCGAGGTGCACGTTCGCGCCGTCGATCCCGCCGTGCGCGACGATGACGACGACAAGGACGGCGACAAGGACGGCAAGCGGCTCCGCTTCCGGCGCAAGTACAACCACCTGCGCGGCGGCGGGTACTTCACCAACCCGGATGCGTGGACGGGTCTGCCGCACGGCCAGAACCTGCGCGTCCAGGCCGAGGCCCGGGGCGCTGGCCGACGCGAGGAGGTCGAGGCGAAGTGGATCGACGTGGTCCGCTACCGGCCGGATATCGTCGTCACCCAGATCAACTCTCCGGCCCAGGTGCGCGTGAAGTCGACCATCAACGTGCTCGCGAAGCTCGGCGAGGCGATGAGCGAGCTCGGCGCGCACACGGACTGCGTCCTCTTCATCGACGACAAGCAGGAGGACATCTCGAAGGACGTCTTTATCGACGCGAACGGCACGAACACGTGCATTTTCACCGCGACCTTCCCCCTCGAGGGACGGCACACGCTGAAGGTTGTCGCGGCAAACGTCCGGCCGGGCGACTACGATGAGTTGAACAACGTGATGTCCACCTCGATCGAGGTCCTGAACCCGATCATTCCCGTCTACACCGCGCAGGTGACCGAGACGACCAACGTCAGCGTGCTCACCACGAACACGTTCAACTCGTCGGCGTCCCTCCAACCTGACATTCACGACGTGAAGACGATCACGACCGTCGGGCAGGAGAGGTCGTTCCAGGGGACGATTCCGAACGCGGTGAGCCTGAGCCAACCGCTCAAGTTCACCTATTCTGACATCAGCGCGGGTCAAAAGCTGAGCTCGGTGACGTACGACAGCATCACGCTGGACACCAATGGCAATTTCCTCGACGACGACACGGCCAACAGCGGGCGGCTCCTCTGCATCATGCGCTCGGAGGCGAACAACGGGTCGACCAACATCACGTTCCTGTGGACTACGAGTGAGACCCTCACGTACTCGCAGAAGACCTGCAGCACCCTCGCGCTAGGTTGCGGCGCCGGCCCCGTCACGCTGGGTCCTGCCAAGCCGATGAACGTGACGCTGGGGAACGACTACTCGGCTGCCGTGGGCCTGGATGACGGAACGAACTACACGGCCAGTCCTACGCTGACGTTCTCGCCGTTCGGTTCGACTACGCTGGTGAATGTGCGCGACGCCTGCGCCCCGTTGTCGGGCACCAGGGGTGGCAGGCGGTGCTTCCTCACCGACACCGCCAAGTATGGCAAGAGTGGCGCGGTCTCGGTAAGCCCGCAGGTGGCGAGCCAATAGCACAGCTGAACGTCTTTAGACCGGCGCGGCGGGGCAGCGAGCCCGCCGCGCCGGTTCTGCTTCGGGCGGTCAGCCAGCTCGAGGCTTCGCTGCTCGAAATCCCTATGCTATTCCGAGCAGTTGCCGCAGCACGTAGGGCAGGATCCCTCCGTGCTTGTAGTACTCCACCTCGATCGGGGTATCGATCCGCACCGTGACGGACACTTCGTCCGTCTTGCCGGACTTGCGGTGGATGACGAGGCGGGCCTTCTGGCGCGGCTGCGGCGCGGCGATGTCGAGCAGATCGAAGGTCTCCGTGCCGTCCAGCTTCAGCGTGGCCGCGTCGGTGGCCTCGGCGAACTGGCAGGGGAGCACGCCCATCATCACCAGGTTCGAGCGGTGGATGCGCTCGAAGCTCTTCGCCACCACCGCCTTGACGCCGAGGAGCGCGGTGCCCTTCGCCGCCCAGTCGCGGGAGCTGCCGGTGCCGTACTCGGAGCCGGCGAAGACCATCAAGGGAATGCCCCGCTCCTGGTACGCTATGGAGGCCTCGTGGATGGTGGTCTTCGTCCCGTCGGGCAGCAGGATGGTCGCGCCGCCCTCCACCCCGGGCACCATGAGGTTCTTGATGCGCACGTTGGCGAAGGTGCCGCGCACCATCACTTCGTGGTTGCCGCGGCGCGCGCCGTAGCTGTTGAAGTCGGGCACCGGGACGCCGTGCTCCAAGAGGTACTTCCCCGCCGGTGAGTTCGGCTTGATGGAGCCGGCCGGGCTGATGTGGTCGGTGGTCACCGAGTCGCCGAAGATGGCCAGCGGCCGGGCGGCGCGGATGTCCTCCCGCTTCGCCGGCCGGTCCTTGAAGCCCTCGAAGTAGGGCGGCTCGCGGATGTAGGTCGACTTCGGGTTCCAGGCGTAGACGAGACCGCTACCGGCAGGGATCTCCGACCACTCGCGGCTTTCGCGCGAGAGATCGCCGCCGTAGTTCTTCCGGTACATCTCGGCGTCGGCGATGCTCCCCAGCGCCTCGTTCAGCTCCTCGGGCGTGGGCCACACGTCGCGCAGGTAGACGGGCTTGCCGTCGCGTCCCAGCCCGATGGGGTCCTTGTCGAGGTCGATGTCCACCCGGCCGGCGATGGCGAAGGCCACCACCAAGGGCGGGCTCATGAGGAAGTTGGCCTTGATGCTCTGGTGGACGCGCGCCTCGAAGTTGCGGTTGCCGGAGAGCACGCTCGCCGCCACCACGTCGTTCTTGGTGACGATCTGCTCGACGTGGGGCTCGAGCGGGCCGGAGTTGCCGATGCAGGTGGTGCAGCCGTAGCCCACCGTCACGAAGCCGAGCTTGTCGAGGTACGGCTGCAGCCCGGTCTTCTCCAGGTAGCGCGAGACGACGCGCGACCCCGGAGCGAGCGAGGTCTTCACCTCGGGCCGCACGTGCAAGCCCTTCTCGACCGCCTTCTTCGCCAGGAGGCCCGCCGCGAGCATCACCGACGGATTGGAGGTGTTGGTGCAGGAGGTGATGGCGGCGATGAGCACGTCGCCGTGCCCGATGTCGACCGGCACCTTCACGGGGTGCAGCTCCTGGGGAGGCACCCGGTCCGGCGTGGGCCGGTTGGTCATCATCTCCGTCTCGGTGAGCGGGTTCGTGTCCCTGTGCGTGATGCCGTTCCGCTTCACCTCCGGCACGGTCTCCGAGTCCTGCGCGCCGCCTCCCTCGACGGTTTCCAGGGGCAAGGGCTCGGCGATCTCGTGAAACCGCTTGCCGATCTCCTGGCTCGGCTTTCCGTAGCCGTTCGGGCTGGGGGCCTGGAGCAGCTCGAGGAACTTGCCCTTCACGTTGGGCAGCTCGATGCGATCCTGCGGGCGCTTGGGTCCGCTCACGCTCGGCTTCACCGAGGCGATGTCCAGGTCGAGCACCTGCGTGTAATCGACCTGGCCCTTCTTCGGGATGCCGAAGAGGCCCTGCTCCTGGTAGTACGCGCGCAGCCGATCGACCAGCTCCGCCGGGCGCCCCGTGGCCAAGAGGTACTGGCAGGTCAGCTCGTCGATGGGGAAGTAGCCGATGGTCGCGCCGTACTCGGGCGCCATGTTGGCGATGGTCGCGCGCTCGGGGACCGACAGCGCGGCAGCGCCCTGGCCGTGGAACTCGACGAACTTCCCCACCACCTTCGCCTTGCGCAGCATCTCGGTGACCGTGAGCACCAGGTCGGTCGCCGTCGCGCCCGTCCGGAGCTTCCCGGTAAGGTTCACGCCCACCACGTCCGGGGTGAGGAAGTAGACCGGCTGGCCCAGCATGGCCGCCTCGGCCTCGATGCCGCCCACGCCCCAGGCGAGGATGCCCAGGCCGTTGATCATGGTGGTGTGCGAATCGGTGCCCACCAGCGTGTCGGGATAGACGACGCCCTCGCCCTCGAGGATCCCCTTGGCGAGGTACTCGAGGTTCACCTGGTGCACGATGCCGATGCCCGGCGGGACGATCTTGAGGCCGTCGTAGGCCTGCATGCCCCACTTGAGGAACTCGTAGCGGGGCCGGTTCCGCTTGAACTCGATGCCCATGTTGAGCTGGATGGCGTTCGCCACCCGCGTGAAATCGACCTGCACGCTATGGTCGATCACCAGGTCGACCGGCACCTCGGGTTCGACCAGCTTGGGATCCTGCCCAGCGCGCCCGACCGCGCTGCGCATGGCGGCCAGATCGACGACCAGCGGCACGCCAGTGAAGTCCTGCAGCAGCACCCGCGAGACCACGAACGGGATCTCCTCGATCCGCTCGGCGCGGGGTTGCCAGGAGGCGAGGTTCTTCACGTCCTCCTCGCGAACCCGCTTGCCGTCCAGGTTGCGCAGGAGCGATTCGAGCACGATGCGGAGGCTCACGGGCATGCGCGCCACGGCGGGATACTTCTCGCGGGCGGCAGGCAGCGAGGCTAGGCGCGCGGACTTTCCTCCGGCTCGGAACTCCCTGAGGTACGGGCTAGTCATGTCGTCCGTCTCCGTTCATTGCAGGATCTAGTCCAAAGCGGGATGCTGTGCCACAGCCCTTTCGACCCTTCCTCGGACGGACCGAAATACGGCTGGCGGCCGTGCGTGTGAAGCCCGCGCCCGCCGCGTGCGCACTCTCCATGCGATCCCCGGCCGCCGCGCTCTTTGCCGCCTCTCTCCTCTGCGGCGGCGCGCGCGCCGCGGAAGAGCAGCCGCGGCCCTGGAGCCTCGACCTCACCGTCCACGGCTTCGGCATCGGCATCGGGAGCTCGAGGCACATCGACGGGCTGCGGCTCAACTTCCGCGACACGGCGCCCTTCGTGGCGCACGGAGTGAACGCCACCGTCTGGACCCCTACGAAGGAGGCCGCGGACAGCGAGGTCGACGGGCTCGCCTTGGGACTTCCGGTGACCGGAGCGGGCAGGGTGCGCGGCCTGGCCTTGGGATTGGGCGTAGGTGCCGACCAGACGCTCGACGGCATCGCCGCGGGCGTGCTGGCAGCCGGCTCGGGGAAAGGCCTGCGCGGCCTGCACCTGGGAGGCCTCGGTGTCGGAACGGGCGGCGACGTCATCGGCATCGCAGCCGGCGGGCTCGGTGCCGGCGCCAGCGGCAACGTCTACGGGGCGCTCATCGGTGGCCTGGGCGCGGGAGCCGGAGGCGACTTCACCGGCATCGGCGCCGGTGGCCTCGGCGTCGGCGCCGGCGGGCGGATCCGCGGAGTGTTCGCCAGCGGGCTCGGCGTGGGCGCCGGCGGCGGTCTCGAGGGAATCGCGGTCGGCGGAATCGGGGTCGGTACCAGGGGCCGCATGCGCGGCATCGCCGTGGGCGGACTGGGCGTGGGTACCGGGGAGGGCGTGCAAGGGATCGCGCTGGGTGGCCTCGGGGTGGGCGCCGGAGCCGACGTGCAGGGACTTCTCGCGGCCGGTCTGGCGGCCGGCGCGGGAGGGACCATCCAGGGAGTCGCGATCGCCGGGCTGGGCGTCGGAGCTCCCCGCATCCAGGGCCTGGCGATGGCCCTCGCCGCCGGCGCCAAGGAGGTGGACGGGGTGGTGATCGCGCCCGCCTACTTCCACCTGGCGGAAGGCGGCAGGATGCGAGGCGTCTCGGTGAGCGCGTTCAACCGCCTCCTGGGCGAGCAGCGCGGCCTCGCCATCGGGCTGGTGAACTACGCCTCGCGGCTGTACGGGGTGCAGATCGGCCTGTTGAACTGGGCGGACAACAACCCCGCCGGCCTCAAGATATTGCCCGTCGCCAACGCGCATTTCGAGTGATGCGGCCAGCTGTCGCTTGACGCGCGCCGCGCGGCACCGTTCACTCCTCGGGCGCATGGCGACGATGTTGCTCGTGAGGCACGGGCAGGCCTCGTGGTTCGAGGAGAACTACGACCGGCTGTCCAGCGTGGGCGAGGCGCAGTCGCGCCTGCTGGGGGAGCTGTGGGCGGGGCGCGGGATGGAGGTGACGCGCGTGTTCACCGGACCGCGGCTGCGGCAGGTGCGCAGCGCCGAGCTGTGCGGCGAGGCGTATTCGGCGTCCGGCAGGCACTGGCCCGCGCCGGTCGTGCTCGAGGATTTCGACGAGATGCGCATCGAGCCCGTGTTCCGCGAGCAGATGCCCGAGCTGTTCGAGCGGCACGCGCACCTGCGCGCGCTCGGCGACGCGATGCTGGCGGCCGGGGGAGACCAGGCCAGGGCACGGATCATGGGCCGCCTCTTCGAGGGCGTGGTCACCATGTGGGCGAAGGGGCAAATTGCCGCCGACGGAGTGGAGACCTGGGAACAGTTCCTCTCCCGCGTGCAGCGCGGGCTCCAGGCCGCGCAGGAGTTCCGCACCGACGGCAACCTGGCGCGCGCCCCGTCCGGCCGGACGGTGGCCGTCTTCACCTCGGCGGGCGTGATCGTCGCCGCCGCGCAGCGGGCCCTCTCGCTCGACGACGACAAGGCGCTGGCGCTCGCCTGGCACGTGCGCAATTCGTCGGTGTCGGAGTTCCTCTTCTCGGGGGAGCGCTGGTCCTTGCGCTCGTTCAACTCGGTCCCGCACCTCGCCGACGCGGAGATGATCACCTACCGGTGACCGCGATCAGGCCGGCCTGGCGATCGCGCCGGTCCGCGCCCGGGTCGCGCGCAAGTAGTCGGCGGGCGCCAGCAGGATCTGGGTGCCGCGCACGCCCGCGGAGACGGAGACGACTTCGAACAGCTCGATGGTCTCGTCCGCGAACACGGGATGGTCCTTCTTGCAGGCCAGGGCGGTGACCCCGCCGCGGACGTACCCGGTGAGCGGTTGCACTTCCTTGAGGGGCACCGTGTCGGTCTTGCGATCGCCGGCGAGGCGCGCCAGCGCCTTCAAGTCGAGCTGCGCGTTGCCCGGCACCACCGCGAGCAGCACGCCGGTGCGGTCGCCGCGCGCTACCAGCGTCTTGAACACCTGCTCGGGCGGCAGGCCGACCTTGCGCGCGACCGTCTGGGCGGAGAGGTCCTCCTCGTCGACCTCGTAGTCGCGCAGCTCGAAGCGGATCCCGAGGCCTTCGAGGATGCGGACCGCGTTGGTCTTCACAGCGTGGGCAGCTCGCTGCGGCGGCGCACCGGGAAGGCGGCGTCGATGCGCGAAAGCTCCTCCTCGCTCAGCTTCAGCTTCAGCGCGCCCGCGTTTTCCTCGGTATGGTCCGCGCGGCTCGAGCGGGGAATGCTGAAGAGGGAGGGCCGGCGGGTGAGGAAGGCGAGCGCCACCTGCCGCGGGGTCGCGCCGTGTGCCTTGGCGACCTCTGCGAGCACCTTCCCGCCGCGCGATTGCGGCGAAGGGAAGCTGCCCGACCCGAACGGGCTGTAACCGACGAAGGCGATCCCCAGCTCCTCGCACAGAGGAACCAGCCCGGCGTCCGCGTGGCGCTCCTCGAGGTGGTAGAGCACCTGGTTGGAGGCGATCTTGCGCGGGCCCGCGGTCTCCACGGCCTTGCGGAGCAGGTCCTCGTCGAAGTTGCTCACGCCGTACGAGCGGATGGCGCCCTTCCGCTGCAGGTCCTCGAAGGCCGCGATGGTGTCCTCGAGCGGGTGTTCGCCGGAGGGCCAATGCAGCAGGTAGCAGTCGAGCCGGTCGGTCCGGAGGCGGCGCAGCGATCGCTCGCACGCGGTCACCGTCCCGCGGCGCGAAGCATTCGAAGGGAGCACCTTGGAGACGAGGAAGACCTCGTCGCGCCGCCCTTCGATGGCCTCGCCGACCATCTCCTCGACCGCGCCCGCGCCGTACATCTCGGCCGTGTCGACGTGCGTGAGCCCCAGGTCCAGGCCCCGGCGGAGCGCTCGCACGACTTCTTCGCGGTGGTACCGCTCCAGCTGCCAGGTTCCCTGGCCGATGGGCGGAACGGATGCCTTCAACGGCCCGAATCGATTGCGCATGCCCCGTGAGATGCGCCGTGCCGGCAAAGGCCGCAACCCAACCCTTCTCGACCAAACCCAATCGTTTTGTCACGCACCGACCGTCCATACGTCGCCGGAGTGGAGGAGGGCCTTGAGGTCCGGGGGACGCTTGCGCGCCGCCTCCACCTCCTGCTCGCGCGCCAGGGCGTCGACCGTGGGCCGCTGCACTGCGCGGAGCACGCCCATCGGCTGCGGGAGAGGAGGCTCGAGCGCCGCCAGCGCCATGGCGAGCGCGAGGTCGTCGCGCGTCTCGTCGTGGACCAGCGCATTGTCGGTCGCCGGGCCGGCTTCCAATCGGAAGCCGCCACCGATGCGCAGCGCCTTGTCCCTGGACTTGCCGAACACCAGTGGTTTGCCGTGCTCCAGCTTGATCAGCGAGTCGTCGCGGACCTCGCGATCCGACCACTCGTCGAACGCCGCGTCGTTGAACACCGGGCAGTTCTGCCAGATGTGGACGAACGCGGCCCCCTTGTGCGCCGCCGCGCGCCGGAGCACTTGCGCCAGGTGCGCCGTGTCGGTGGCCACGCTGCGGGCGACGAAGGTTGCGCCGGCGCCCAGCGCCAGCGTGAGCGGATTGAAGGGCCGATCGACCGTGCCGTACGGGCTGGACTTGGTCTTCTTCCCCAGCTCGCTGGTGGGCGAGGCCTGCCCCTTGGTGAGCCCGTAGATGCGGTTGTCGAAGAGGAGGATCTTGAGGTCGACGTTGCGCCGCAAGGCGTGGATGAGGTGGTTGCCGCCGATGGAGAGCCCGTCGCCGTCGCCGGTCACCACGAACACCGTCAGCTCGGGCCGCGCCATCTTGAGGCCCGTGGCGATGGCCGGAGCGCGGCCGTGGATGCCGTGGATCCCGTAGGTGTTCATGTAGTAGGGGAACCGGCTCGAGCAGCCGATGCCGCTGACGAACACGATGTTTTCCCGCGCCACCTCCAGCTCGGGCATCACCTTCTGCACGGTGGCGAGGATGGCGAAGTCGGCGCAGCCGGGGCACCAGCGCACTTCCTGATCGCTGACGAAGTCCTTCTTGGCGAGGTTCAGCTTGCCGGTCATGCGATCTCCTTGGCCCGCGGCGCCAGCTTCTCGATCGCGCCGCGCACTTCGGCCACGTGGAAAGGCTTGCCCTGCACTTTGTTGAGGCCGATCGTCTCCATCCCCAGCTGCCCGCGCAGGTGCAGGCGCAGCTGGCCCAGGTTCAGCTCGGGCACCAGCACCTTCCGGTACCGCGCCGCGATGTCGAGAAGGTCGAGCGGGAGCGGGTGGATGTAGCGCAAGTGCACGTGCCCCACCCGCGCGCCGGAAGCGCGCGCGTCGATCAGCGCCTGGGTCACCGAGCCGTACGTGCCGCCCCAGGAGATGACCAGGACGTCGCCGTCGGGATCGCCGGCCACCTCGGTGGGCGGGTAGGTCCGCGCCACGCGCTGCACCTTCTCCGCGCGGGTCCGCGTCATCTTCTCGTGGTTCTGCGCGTCGTAGCTGACGTTCCCGGTGAGCGCGTCCTTCTCCAGGCCGCCGACGCGGTGCTCGAGGCCCTTGGTCCCGGGAATCGCCCACGGCCGGGCCAGCGTCTCGGGATCGCGGTCGTAGGGTTGGAAACCCTGCGGGTCGGTGCGCAGCTTGGGGTCGATCTTCGGCAGCGCCTCGAGGTCGGGCAGCTTCCACGGCTCGCTGCCGGTGCCGATCGCGCCGTCTGACAATAATATAACCGGTGTACGATACTCGATGGCGATGCGCGAGGCCTCGATGCAGGCGTCGAAGCAGTCGGCCGGCGAGCGGGTGGCGAGCACCGGCACCGGGGACTCGCCGTTGCGGCCGTAGACCGCCTGGAAGAGGTCGGACTGCTCGGTCTTGGTGGGCAGGCCGGTGGAGGGACCGCCGCGCTGCGCGACGACGATCACCAGGGGCAGCTCGATCATCAGCGCCAGCCCGATGGCCTCGGTCTTGAGCGCGACGCCTGGACCGCTGGAGGCGGTGGCGCCCAGCGCGCCGCCGAACGAGGCGCCGATGGCCGCGGTCACGGCGGCGATCTCGTCC
>DATFUN010000057.1:0-8037 GCA_035260805.1 Myxococcales bacterium
CGCCGCCCCTGCCGCCGGCGAGCAACTGTCGGCGTGGACGGTGCAAGGCAGCGACGTCTTCACCGTCACCCTCGACGGAACCGCCTATCACCTGCGGCGCACTCCTCTCGCAGGCGGCGCGGCCGTCGAGCTCCATTCGGCGCCGTATTACCGCGACCCGTACACCGGGCCGTCCGCCCCGCATCAGCTGGCGGTCACGGCCGAGGCGATCTTCTTCGTCGATTACGCCAACGTCGGCGCGAGCCTCGTCTCGCGCATCCTGCGCCGGCCGCGCGGCGACGACCCGGCGCTTCCGCTGACTCCGGTCCACACCGCGCTGACCATCGGGAACCTGGCGGCGGACGCGCACCAGCTCTACTGGACGGAGGAATCGCAGCAGACCTTCCGGCAGACCGTCGCGTCCCTGTCTCTCTCCGAGGGGACCTCCCGGGTCCTGTTCGAGCTCTCCGATCGCGGCGACTTCTTGCGGGCCGCCCCTGGCGGCGCCGGGCAGATCCTGACGCTCGACGCGGTCTCCGGAAGCGACCTCAGGGCGCCCAAGCACACCATCCGGCGCATCGACCCGAGCAGCGGTGGGCGCGAGATCGCCGACCAGGAGGAGGCGATCGACGCGCTGGCCGCCCGGGGAGGGGTCGCCTGGTACATCTCCGACTTTTCGGAGATCCGGATGGCCTTCTAGGTTTCCTTGACAGATCGCGCCGATGCGGGCTAGATCCCGCGCTCTTTTCCGCGCCAGGCGGCGGGACCTCCCTGCCAGCCCGGCTGGTGGACGAGCCGGAAAAGCCAAGGAGCGGTTCGATGTACGCAGTGGTCCGCACGGGCGGGAAGCAATACCGCGTGAAGCAGGGCGACCTGCTCAAGGTGGAGAAGCTGGAGCAGCCGGTGGGCGCGACGGTGGCGCTCGAGGTGCTGGCGGTCGGGGAGGGCGAGGGCCTGCAGATCGGGACGCCCACGGTGGGCGGCGCAAAGGTCGAGGCCGAGGTCGTTTCCCACGGCAAGCACCGCAAGCTGTGGCACTTCCGCACCCAGGAAGAGGGCTGGGATCGCATTCGCGGCCACCGGCAGCCCTACACCGAGCTGAAGATCACGGGGATCGCGGGCGTCTCCACACTGAGGTAGGCGAAGACAATGGCGCACAAGAAAGGGCAAGGGTCTTCCCGCAACGGCCGCGACTCGCCGGGGCAGCACCGCGGGATCAAGGTGTACGGCGGCGAGCGGGTCATTCCCGGCCACATCCTCGTCCGGCAGGTGGGCACTCGCGTGCACCCCGGCCGCGGCGTGGGGATGGGCCGGGACTTCACCATCTATGCGGTGGTGGAAGGCGAAGTGAAGTACCAGAAGAAGGCGGACGATCGCACGTACGTGCACGTCCTGCCAGGGAAGCCGCGCGCCGAGGCGTAGGTTCTACCCGGGTCGACGCGAACCGGAGCGCGGCCCGGCCGATTGCGGCCGCAGCTGGTCTGACCATGCAGTTCATCGACGAAGCCGAGATCCTCGTCAAAGCCGGCGACGGCGGGCCGGGCGCGGTCGCGTTCCGGCGCGAGAAGTTCGCCCCGCGCGGCGGGCCTTCGGGCGGCGACGGGGGGAACGGCGGCGACATCGTCCTCCAGACCGACGAGCGGCTCACCACCCTGCTCGACTTCCGTTTCAAGCGCGAGTACCGGGCGCGCAACGGCGAGCCCGGGCGTGGACGCGACCAGAACGGCCACGCCGCCGCCGAGCTGCTCCTCAAGATCCCGCCCGGAACGGTGGTGAAGGACGCAGGCACCGGCGAGGTGCTCGCCGATCTGCGCGAGAACGAGAGGCGCTGGGTGATGGCCAAGGGCGGACGCGGAGGGCTCGGCAACATGAACTTCGCCACCTCGACCCTGCAGGCGCCGCGCTTCGCGCAGCCGGGCACCGAGGGCGAAGAGAAGCGCATCAAGCTCGAGCTGCGGCTCCTGGCGGACGTGGGCATGGTCGGATTCCCCAACGCCGGCAAGTCGACCCTGGTCTCGCGCCTCTCTCGCGCGCGGCCGAAGATCGCCGACTACCCCTTCACCACCCTTCAGCCCCACCTCGGGGTGGTGCAGTACAAGGACGGGCGCAGCTTCGTGCTCACCGATCTGCCCGGGCTGATCGAAGGAGCCCACGCGGGCGCCGGGCTCGGGCATAGGTTCCTGAAGCACATGCAGCGCTGCCGCGTCATCGTGCACCTCATCGACGCTGCCGCGCCCGGGCGCGATCTGGTCGCCGACTTCGACGCCATCAACCACGAGCTGGAGCTGTTCGACCCGGCGCTGCGGCGAAAGACGCAGGTGGTGGCCGCGAACAAGATCGACGTCCCCGAGGGGCGCGAGCGCGCCTCGGAGCTGGCAAAGAAGCTGAAGCGGCGCAAGATCCGCGTCCATCTCGTCTCCGGCGCCACCGGCGAAGGCCTCCCCGAGCTGCTCGACGCAATGGTTCGCGCGCTGGACGCGGCCGGCGCACCGCAGCCGCTCGAGCGGGATCTGCACCCCGAAGAACCCGCCGGCGAGCAGCCGGTTCCCGAGGAAGACGAGCGCGAGATCGACCGCGAGGAGAAGGCCGGGCGCGCTCCTCCCAAAGGGCGCCGCGCGCGGGAACGCGCCAAGTCCGAAAGGCGCAAATGAGCCCCCGCCGTCCGGTGCGCGCCTGGATCGGCAAACCGCACCTCGATCCGGCGGAGCTGGCCGGGCCCTCCGGCTTGACCGCGGAAGTGCTCCGCGGGGACGCAGCCCTCGACGAACCGGAGCCCGGAGGCGAGGACGCTTTCTGGGAATCGCTGCTGACGCCGCAGCGGCTGCTCCGCATCGAGGCCGTCGTCTCCGCGCGGTTGCGCAGCGTGACGGTAGTGCTCGACCGCCTGCTCGATGCCCACAACGTTGCCGCCGTGCTGCGCACCGCGGAAGGGCTGGGCCTTGCGCGCGTGCACGTCGTCCCGCACGACGCGCGCGACGACGCCGCGCACCGCCGGGTGACGCAGGACGCGCACAAGTGGCTCGACGTCGAGGTGCACGGCTCGGGAGCACAGGCGGTGAGCGCGCTCGCGGAGCAGGGATTCGCCGTCCATGCCGGCCGCCTCGATGCGGAAGCGCGCCCGTACACGGACATCGCCGCGGATCGCCCCGTCGCCCTGCTGTTCGGCAACGAGCACGAGGGCCCCTCCGCCGAGACGCTCGCCGCCTGCGCCGGCAGCTTCCGCATCCCCATGGCGGGATTCACCCAGAGCTTCAACGTCTCGGTCGCGGCGGGGATCGCCCTGTCGCAGATCTGCGCGGCGCGCCGCGCGTTCCTGAGGGCGGCGGGAGATCTTCCGCCGGAGGACAGGCGCGCCCTGCGCTCGCGCTTCCTGCGCCTGGCCGCGAAGCTGGCCCGGCGCGTCGGTCGGTGAAGAGGGGCGGGCGGAGCGGCGTCGAACGCGATAAAGAGGAGCCCCGATGCTCGCCGTGATCGCCATCCTGCTCGCTGCCGCTCCCTCACCGGCCCGCGCCGCGGCGGATCCGGCGACCGCCATCGCCCAGCGCGTGCAGCGGCACTACGAGCGGATCCGCGACTTCAGCGCCAGGTTCGCGCAGACCTCCACCTACCCGACGTTCGGCAACGTGAAGAATGCGACCGGGAAGGTGTTCCTCAAGAAGCCGGTGCTGCTCCGCTGGCAGTACGACGACGGCAGGCTGGTGGTGATCGACGGCAAGGAGCTGTGGAACTGGAACCCGGAGGACAAGGAGGCGCAGGTGAAGCGCGGCTTCGGCGCCGATCAGGTGCCCTCCGAGTTTGCCTTCCTCTTCGGCAAGGGCAAGCTGCTCGACCGGTTCGCGGTGCGGTCCGTGCCGAAGCCCGAGGGCCTGCCGGCCGGCGAGGCGATCGAGCTCGTGCCCCGCCAGGCGAGCGCGGATGTGCAGAAGCTCCTCTTCGTGGTCGACAAGCGCGGCCAGGTGCTGGCCAGCGTTCTCACCAACGGGCAGGGTGACGTGAACCAGCTGGTGTTCAGCGAGGTGAAGGTGAGCTCCGGGCTGGCCGATTCGCTGTTCCATTTCGATCCGCCGAAGGACGCCCACGTGCAGGTGCTGCAATGAAACGCATCCTCCTCGTCGCCGCGCTGATGGCTGCCTGCGGAGGGCCGGCCCGCACCGTGATCGTCAATGGCCGCGAGGTGAGCTACGACGACGCCGCGAACGACGTGCTGGCCCGCGGCAAGCGCGCTCTCTCCGCGGGCCGCAACGACGAGGCGCTCAAGGCGTTCCGCGAGGTGATCGACCGCTTCGGCCAGAGCGCCGCCGCCGACGAGGCGCGCTTGCTCGAGGGCCAGACGCTGGCGCGGGCAGGAAAGCTGCAGGAGGCGCAGGTGAAGCTCACCGAGCTGCTCGAGAAGCACCCGAACAGCTCGTTCAAGAAGGAAGCGGCGCTGGAGCTGTCCGCCGTGCAGGCGAAGCTCGGCAACGCGCAGGGGGCCGCCGAGGCGATGCGGACGGCCGTCTCCCAGATGTCCGACGCCGAGAAGCAGCAGGCGGCCCGGAGCATCGCCGAGGCCTACGCCAGGACGGGCGAGCCGGGCGAGGCGGTGCGGTTCGCCGCGCGCGCGGTGGAGGCGGCGCAGACGCCGGACGAGCGCGCCGCGCGCTTGGTGGATTACGAGAAAGCCCTCCATGCCGCCCCGGGGCCTTCGGTCGCGCAGCTCGTCGCTGAGCTCGATCGCCATGGCCCGGCCTGGCCGCCGGCCGCGCTGAAGCTCGCGCGGCTGCAGCTCCATGCCGGCGACCGGGCCCATGCCGACGAGCTGAGCCGGCAGATCCTCTCCGAGGTGAACACCGGGCCCGTCGCCCAAGGCGCCCAGGCCATCCAGCTCACGCTCTCGTCGGCGAACAACGTGAAGCCCAACCTGATCGGCATCGTCTTGCCGCTCAGCGGCGAATACAAGGCGCTCTCCGACCTGATGCTGAACGCGATCGCGCTCGCGATCGATCTCCAGAATCGCGGCGGCGTGCAGGTCTCGATCAAGGACTCCAAGGGCGAGCCCGACGCGGCCGCCCAGGCCGTCGAGGACCTGGTGCGCGAAGGCGCGGTGGCCATCCTCGGCCCCATCGCGCTCGCGGAGGGACAGGCGGCCGCGGTGCGCGCGCAGCAGCTGGGCGTGCCCATCGTGTCGCTCTCGCGCGCGGAAGGGCTGACCCAGATCGGCGAATACGTGTTCCGCGACATGCCGACGAACAGCGCGCAGGCGCGCGCCATCGCGCAGTACGCGCAGAAGAAGCTGGGCGCGCGCAGCTTCGGGATCCTCCAACCCGACTCCAGCTACGGCGAGGAGGTCACCCGCTATTTCTGGGACGCGCTCGACGCGGGCGGCTCGGCGGTGACCGGGTACGACCACTACCCGCAGCGCACCACCACCTTCAAGCCGTTCGTGCAGCGGCTGGTGGGGCGGACGCAGGAGGACCTCGAGAGCCGCAAGGAGTTCAGCGACGAAGCGGAGAAGATCAAGCAGCAGGTCGCGAACCCCTACCAGCAGCGCAGGGCGCTGCAGGCGCTGCGCAACCAGAGCGCGCCGGTGGTCGACTTCGACGCCCTGTTCATCCCCGACAGCGCGCGGACGGTCCGGCTGATCGCGCCGGCCATCGCCGCCGAGGACGTGATCACCTCCGGATGCGATCAGCGCGAGCTGGAAGTGGTGCGCAAGACCACCCGCAACGAGAAGAACCTGCGCCCGGTGCAGCTGCTCGGGACCAATCTGTGGAACAATCCCGACCTGGTCGACGAGCGCGTCGGCGCTGCCAAGTACGTGCAGTGCTCGATCTTCGCCGACAGCTTCTTCGCCCAGAGCCAGCGCCGCGCCACCCGCAAGTTCGTCGACGACTACGACGCCGCCTACCACAGGGCCCCCGGCTTCCTCGAGGCGCACGCCTACGACGGCGCGGCGATCCTGAGGAAGATCGTCGAGGAGCGCCGCCCGCAGTCCCGCGACGAGATGCGCAACGCGCTGGCCGGGATGGGGCGGCCGTTCGACGGCGCCACGGGCGACACGGTGTTCGGCCGAGACCGCGAGGCGCAGAAGTCGCTGTTCTGGCTGTGGATCAACCGCGGCACCATCCAGGAATTCGATCCCGAGGGGCCGCCGCCCGTCCCTCCGGCGCCCGACACGCGGACGGGCTCGCGCTGAGAGTTGGTTGGCCGACTGAGAGGAACTTGGTCCGCGCCTGAGTTGTTCCTTGGCGTATCGGCGCCATGAAAGGCGTAGCGCCGCCGGATAGGGCGGTAGCTAGACTCTCCATGATGGGCGCCAAGCAAGTGATGGTGTTCCCGTTCACCGTCCCCGTGGACGGCGAGGGACAGATGCGCGACGCCGCGCAGGGAGTCTATGCGCGCTCCCTCGCCCGCACCCTTGCCGAGCGGCTCTCGGTAGGACCGGATGTCTCCGCCACCGCGGCAACGCTCACCGCCGACGGGCTCGACGGCCGGGCGCAGGACCACGGCTGGGTGGTCGCAAGCCACCCGTGGACCCTGCAAGAGGCCTGCGCGGTGGGCCTCCCCGAAGGGACCGAGTACCTGCTGCACGGCGCCGCCGAGCTCACCGACCGGGTGCGGCTGCGCCTGATCCTCGTCGACCAGAAGGAAAAGCGGACGGCGCTCGACCACGTGGTGCTGCGCCCGCGGTCGGAGCTGTTCCCTGCGCTCGAGGAGAGCGCGGGGGCGGTCGCCCAGGCGCTCGGGCTCGATTTGCCGGCCGTGCATTGGCCCACCGAGGACGTGGAGGCGTACGTCGCCTACCTGCGCGGGCGCGACCTGTCCGCCGCGCACGAGCTCGGGGTCCGGGTGATCGACCCGGGGCGGAGCTTCGATCCGTACCTGGAGGCCGCGCAGCGCGACCCTGCGTTCGCCGACGCGCAGGACCGGCTGCTCTCCCTGGCGCTGGATTTCGCCCTGGGCGGTGCCGGACCGGTCGAGGCGGCCCGCGCGGGCTGCGAGAAGCTCCTGCAGCTCGATCCGACGGCGGTGAAGGCGCACGCCGCGCTCGCCGAGATGGACCTCGCCGCGGATCGCCCCGAGGACGCCGTGGAGCGGCTGCTCAAGGCGCTGCGCATCCGGCCCGACTGGTGGCCCGCCTTCGAGCGCCTGGGCACCGCATTGTTGCGCCTTTCGCGTCCTGCCGAGGCGATCCCCTGGTTCGAGAAGGCGCTGCTCGAGAAACCGGAAGACGCGGAGGCATTGACGGGGCTGGGAGTCGCGCTCGCCGAGACGGATCGGCTGGAGGAGGCGGTCGCGGCCTGGGGGCGCGCGCAGAGGGCAGGAGAGGGAGGCGCGCACGTGCACGACAACCTGGCCCGCGCCCTCCACCGTCTGGGCAGGCGCGCGGAAGCGCGGCGGCACCGGGCGATCGCGCGAAGACTCCTGGGCCGCGGCGGCGTCTTCGGTTACCTTCAGGACGCATGGGAACGGCTGACCGGAGCGGCGTGTGAGTGAAGCTCCGCTGGATCTTCCGCGGCCTCTCCCCGGCACGCTGGGCAGCCTGCGGCCGCCGCTGTTGAACCTGTTCCTCTTCTTCTTGACCGCGGCGTCGGCGTTCGTCACCGGCACGCTGTGGACCGACACGCAGCTTCCGCCCCCGACACAGACCGAGTCGATCCATCACGGATTCGCTTTCTCCGCCGCGCTCCTGGCGATCCTGCTGGCGCACGAGATGGGGCATTTCGTCCTCGCCCGGCGGCACGGCGTCGACGCGACCTGGCCTTTCTTCATCCCCGCTCCGGTGCTCTCCTTGATCGGCACGCTCGGCGCGGTGATCCGGCTGCGCAGCGCTCCGCGGACCCGGCGCGCGCTGGTGGACATCGGGGCCGCCGGCCCCATCGCCGGATTCCTGGTGACCATTCCCGTGCTGGCCATCGGTCTGCGCCTCTCCACCATCGTTCCGGAGGAGGGTCCCTTCCGGCACTGGACCTTGTGGGACGCGCTGCTGACCTGGATCGGGGGAGGGCCTTTCGCCGGCCCGGCGCGAGGGTTGGAGCTGGGCAGCCCGCTAGGCATGACGTTGATCGAGAAGCTCGT
>DATFUN010000058.1:0-3893 GCA_035260805.1 Myxococcales bacterium
GGCGGGAGGGCGCGGTCGAGGTGGAGGTAGGGGTCGAGGTCGGTGGGGACGGCGAGGGCAAGGACGGTCCGTCCGAACGTCCCAGCGCGGCGATCTCTGCGGGTACGTCCAGCAGGCAGGAGAGCTCGCGGACGAGCGCGACGATCGCGGTCCTGCGGCTTGCTTCCGTGGCCGAGTCGAACCCGCGCGCCGTCTCTTCGAGACGGTCCAGGCCCTCCGCTCGATCCCCGGCGTAGGGGCGGGCCTGCTCGACCACCCGCTGGACGAGCGGCTCGATGTCGCGCAGCGCAGCGACCCGTTCGAGCCCGGTGCGGCTGAGGAAACGGAGCGGCGAAAGGAGCGGCGAGAGGGCGAGCGCCAGCGCCTCGGGCGCTCCGCCGCCGCTCACGGAGCCTCGGCCTCCTCGGAGTCGAGCGCGTACTCGACGAAGACCACCTCGAGGATCTCGTATTCGCGCTCGCCGCCGGGCGTGCGGATCTTCGCCGAGTCGCCGACCTCGCGCCCGATGAGGCCACGGGCGATTGGGCTGGTGATGCTGATGCGGCCCTTCTTCAGATCGGCCTCGGTCTCGCCCACGATCGTGTACTGGGTACGGGCGCCCGAGTCGCTGTCCTCGAGCTTCACCGTGGCGCCGAACACCACCCGTTCGCCGGAGAGCTTGCTCACGTCGATGATCTGCGCTCGCGCGAGCCGGTCCTCGAGCATCTGGATGCGCCCTTCGATGTGCGACTGGCGCTCCTTGGCGGCGTGGTACTCGGCATTTTCGCGCAGGTCGCCGTGGTCGCGGGCGACCGCGATGTCCTGGACGTTCCTGGGGCGCTCGACCGACTTGAGGCGCTTCAGCTCACGCTTGATCGCGTCGGCGCCGGCGCGCGTCATCGGAATGTTGTCAGCCATGGCACGTCCGTGAGCTGGAAACGAAGGCGGCCGGGCCCAGCCGGGTCCAGCCGCGCCGGAAGCATCGCAAGGCGGGCGGGGGGCGTCAATGAGAAATGACGTGCCGGGGCCGACCGGAAGGGCTGCTTTTCCACCTTGGCGGCGGTGGCTATGTTGCCAGCACGCCCGCTCGGGAGGGGAGCATCGGACGAATCTGCTTGCGTTCTGCATAAGCTTGCATAATTATGCGGACCCATGGAGCGCATCCCCATCGCCGTGCTGGGCGCGTCGGGCTACTCGGGCATCGAGGCGACGCGCATCCTCGCCCAGCACCCGCGGGCCGAGCTCAAGGTGGTGGCGAGCGATCGCTGGCAGGGGGATACGGTCGAGCGGCGCGCCGGCGTGCGCGGACCCGCCGGCCGGCTGCGCTACGCGCCCCAGGAGCGCGCGGTCGAGCTGGCGCGGGAGTGCGCAGCCGCCCTCCTCTGCACGCCCGTCGACGCTTCTTTGCAGCTCGCCCCGGCGCTGCTCGCCGCCGGGCTCAAAGTGGTGGATCTGTCCGGCGCCTTCCGCCTGGCCGACGCGAGCGCGTTCCGCGCCGCGTACGGCCTGGACCACCCCCACGCGGGCCTCCTGGCCGAATCCGTCTACGGAATGCCCGAGCTGGCCGGTCGCGAGGGGATCGCCAAGGCGCGGCTGATCGCCAACCCCGGCTGCTACCCGACCGCCGCTTCCCTGGCCCTGGCGCCGCTCCTCCGCGCCGGCGTGCTCACCCCCGGGGAGCTCATCGTCGACGCCGCCTCGGGCACCACGGGCGCGGGCCGGAAGGCCAGCGAGGAGATGAGCTTCAGCGAGGTGATGGACGACTTTCGCGCCTACCGCACGCTGCGCCACCAGCACACGCCCGAAATCGCGCAAGCGCTGTCGCGGGCCGCGGGCAGCGCGGTGCCGCTCACCTTCACTCCGCACCTCCTGCCGCTGAGGCGCGGGATCCTCGCCACCTGCTACGCCCGCCTGGCGGCGGGCAAGTCGGCGGCCGACGCCGGGGCCGCCTTCGCGCATAATTATGCAAACGAGCCCTTCATCGACCTGGCGCCGGGGGCGGACGAGGTCTCGCTCAAGGCGGTGGTGGGCACCAACCGCTGCCAGATCGGCTTCTCGGCGGGAGGCCCCGACGGCCGCCGCGTCGTGGTGATCGCCTCCATCGACAACCTGGTGAAGGGCGCCGCCGGTCAGGCGGTGCAGAACTTGAACCTGGTCCTCGGCTGGCCCGAGACCAGCGGCCTCGATACCTTGAGGGGGTTCCATCCGTGAAGATCCCCAGCGGCTTCCAGTTCGCCGGCATCCAGGCCGGGATCAAGCCCAACCGCAAGGACCTGGCGCTCGTCTACAGCCAGGCCCCCTGCTCCGCTGCGGGCTGCTTCACCCGCAACCTCGCGCGCGCGGCCCCCGTGCTGGACGCCGAGGTGCGCCTGCCGGCGGCCGGGGTGCACGCGGTGGTGGTGAACAGCGGCAATGCCAACGCGCTCACTGGTCCCGAGGGGCTGCAGGACGTCAAGGCGGTCTGCGAGGCGGTGGCGCGCGCCCTGGGCGTGCCCGTCTCGGCCGTGCTGAGCGCCTCGACCGGCGTGATCGGCCACCGCCTCCCGGCGGCGAAGATCGTCGCCGCGGCGCCGCTCCTCGCGCAGTCGCTCCGCCCCGAGCCCGAGCGCGCCGCGGAAGCCATCCTGACCACCGACACGCGCATCAAGATGGCGGGCCGCACGGTGCGCATCGGTGGCAAGGACGCAACCATCTCGGCCATCTGCAAGGGCTCGGGCATGATCGCCCCTTCGCTGGCCACCATGATCGCGGTGGTCACCACCGACGCGGCGGTCGGCCCGACGGCGCTGGCCGGGGCGCTCCGCCACGCGATGGCGCGCAGCTTCAACGCGCTGACCGTGGACAACGACATGAGCACCAACGACGTCGTGTTCGCGCTCGCCAACGGCCTGGCCGGGAACACGCCGCTGGTCGATCCAGGGCCCGACCTGGACCGGTTCGCCGCCGCGCTCACCGAGGTGTGCAAGGAGCTGGCGAAGGAGATCGCTGCCGACGGCGAAGGCGCCACCAAGCTGCTCGAGGTGGCGGTGGGCGGCGCGCCGAGCGACGAGATCGCCATGGAGCTGGCGAAGAGCGTCGCCGGATCGAGCCTGGTGAAGGCGGCCATCTTCGGCGCCGACCCAAACTGGGGCCGGGTGCTGGCCTCCATCGGCGCGCGGGCCGGGACGGCCGGATACGACGTGGCGCCGGCCGAGGCGCGGGTCTCGGTGCAAGGCGTCGACGTGTATGACCGCGCGCCCACCGTGCACGAGGGAGCAGTGCTCAAGGCGCGAATGCGCCAGCCCGAGGTCCGCGTCGAGGTGGATCTGCGGCGGGGCGCCGGCAGCGCGGTCGCCTGGGGCTGCGACCTGTCCTACGACTACGTGAAGATCAACGCGGACTACACCTCGCTCATCGTCCCGCGGCCGGACGGCGGCGTCGCCAAGGACGACCGCCTGGCGAACTACAGCCCGGGCTTCAAGCAGCAGCTCCTGGTCGAGGCGCTCGGCTACATCCGCCGGTTCACCGGCACGCGCTGCGTGGTGAAGTACGGCGGCGCGGCGATGGTCAAGGAGTCGCTCAAGAAGTCGTTCTGCGACGACATCGGCCTGCTGCGCAGCGTGGGCCTGCGGCCGATCGTGGTCCACGGCGGCGGCCCCGAGATCACCCGCACGCTGGAGAAGCTGGGCAGCAAGCCCGAGTTCGTCGACGGCCAGCGGGTCACCAACACCAGCGACCTCAAGGTGGTGGAGATGGTGCTGACCGGCTCCATCAACACCGACCTCGTCACCTTGCTCAACCAGGAGTACGGCCACGCGGTGGGCGTCTCCGGAAAGGACGGCGCGCTGCTGCGGGCGCGCAAGCTCCAGCCGGAGATCGGCGGGCGCGACCTGGGGCAGGTCGGCGAGGTGACGCGCGTCAACAAGGACTTCCTC
>DATFUN010000059.1:0-4520 GCA_035260805.1 Myxococcales bacterium
TGCCTGCGCGTCTCGGGCATGCGCTTCTTGCCAACGAGCAGCCGCCGGTACGCCTGCTTGCCGCGCGGGGACAAGACGACGTGGAGCCGCTGCACGTCGCGGGGTCCGGCGACCCGCTCGTCCGCCTCGAACGGCGGCTCCAAACGCCGACGCACGCGGGGCGTGTAGAGGAAGTACAGATCGCCTTGCTCGAGCAGCTCTGCCTGGGCCACTTCCACAACGTACGGCAGGGCCGGGCCGCGTCAATCGCCCCCTACTGGGGGAACGCAGCCTTGGCGGTGAAGGTCAGGACGGGTTCGAGCTCCAGATCCGCATACTTCTGCTTCACCGTCGCGATCAGTTCCTCGGCGCTGTGGGAGGACGCCCTCGCCTTCTCGAAGGCCCGGATGTAGTCGCCCGTGAACTTGATCGCGCCCGGGCTGTCCGGCGAGTCCGGGCTTCTCTTGTGTCCGGCGACCACCGCTTTGGGGTGGCGCTTGTCGAGCTCGCGCAGAGACTTGAGCCACGCCTTCCGTGTCTTGGGGGTGGACTCCGCCAGCCAGACATGGGTTCGCTGGAAAACGATGTCGCCCGCCACCTCGGCCTTCGCAGAGGGCACCCACACGTAGCTGTTCGTCCGGTCTTTCGCATCGCCCTGGAGGTCGCGAACCACCTGGACGAGCTGCCCGTCCACCTTCATCTTCCGGCTGGGAAGCGGCTGCGGCGCTGGCACTTCGGTGGGGATCTCGTCCTTGTAGATCGGGCCCCACTGCTTGATCTTCGCCTCGACAGTCGCCTTGAACTCCTTGAGGGCGGCCTTGGTCATGTACACCGGCACGCCGGGAAACCGCTTTCGCAGCACCGCGGTGCCGAAGTAGTGGTCGGGGTGCGCGTGCGTGACGAAGATCGCTTTCAGCTTCTTGCCGCTCGCGACGACCTTGTCGGCGACCTTTTCCGCGTCGCTGTTCCGGAACTGCGCGTCCACCAGGATCGCCTCCGTCGGCCCGGAGATCAACGTCGACGTGACGCCCAGGCCTTCCGCGGGGGCCGTGTAGACGTCCAACTGCAGGTCGGCGGCCGCGGCGTTCGCAGCGGGAACAGAGATGGCGAGCAACAATCCAGCGAGCGCTTCCGTTTTCATGGCACCTCGACTTGCGCGACCCTACCGCGCCTGAAGCTGCTCGCCGAGTTTTTCGGCCAAAGCGCCAGGCAGCTCGCGTGGTTCCGTACGGTGCGGGGTCGACGCGCCTCGCTGTCCGTACAGGCGGGGTGCCGCGTGTTCAATCGTTAGCGGCAATTGGCTGACGAGAACTGGCTCCATTGCGAGGCCCACGATGAGCATGCGGGGAAGCTTGCCGGCGCGAGAGGAAACTCAACAGCGAACGCGAGCGCCGACGCGCTGGAGCATTGGCAGAAAAGCAGGCCGCCCACGATCTGAGGGTTCGTCTCTGGACAGGGATTGCAGTTGCCAGAGGTAAGCGTCGGAAGGTTCGGTCCGCCGCACGCGGCGCAGAGCAGGAGCGCAGCGACCAGGCGATGCATTGAAACCCCTCCTTCCGCAGCATCGCGCCAGGCGATCCAGGAAGGCAAGAGCGGCCGCTTTCCTGGACAACTCGTCACGCGCATGGATGCGCAGGCGGCGTTCCGTTCCGGGATCGCCGGCATTCCTGGCGCCGTCGGACGTACGGACCTGTTGAGGCCCATCCTGGGGAAGGGCCTCCCCGAAATGGAAGGCGCGGAAGAATGGTGCGCCCTGCTGGTTTCGAACCAGCGACCCCCACCGTGTCAAGGTGGTGCTCTACCGCTGAGCTAAGGACGCAATCGGGTTGCGGGGTGTAGCAGGGGCCTTTGGGAGGGTCAAGCGCCTCGGCGGGCGAGCCAGTCGAGGATGCAGGAGTCCACCCCGGAGGGGGCGACCAGCACCTCGTCGGCCCCGGAGCGGCCCTGCAGGGTGGCGTCCGGGCAGGGGCGATCCTTCACGGGCAGCGGGGTGCGGGGCATCGCCTTGACCGAGTCGGCGTGGACGCGGCGGAGCGACCGATCGCGGATGCTGCCCTGCACGACGCGGGCGTTGAAGCGCGGGACGCGGTTGAGCCGCGCCGCCTCCTTCCGCGAGATGGGCATGCGCAATTCGACCGCCACCTGGCCACGCCAGGCGCGCAGCTCGCGCACGGCGGACTCCGACAAGAGATTGCTGCTGCCGGGGCGCACCACCAGCCGCACCTGGTCGGGATTGAGCCTGCGCAGGTCGCCGCGGGCGACTGCGTCCTGGCCGAGAACGAGCACCACGAGCGCGAGGATCACGTCCGTTCCCTCTGCGGCGGCAGCCGCATCAGACGCACGAACAGCCAGAGGTACTGCGCCCAGCTCACCAGCACGCACTCCGCCGAGACGATGCCCAGCGCGATGACCAGCGGTCGCGTCGGTGCGGCGACCTCGGTGGCGCCCTGCACCAGGGCGAGCACGGTGGTCGCCGCCAGCGCCGCGGTGGCGTACTTGCCGAAGCGGGTCGGCCGCACCGTATACCCGTGCCCGGTGCGCTCGAGCAACCAGATGGCGGTGAAGATGCAGACGTCGCGGAAGAGCGTGATGCCGAGCAGCCACCAGGGCAGCGCGCGCGACCAGCACAGCAACACCAGCGCCGCCAGGCCGAGCAGCTTGTCGGCCACGGGGTCGAGCATCGCGCCGATGCGGGTGAACTGCTTGAGCGCCCGCGCCAGGATGCCGTCCAGCGCGTCGGTGATCATCGCTCCCACGAAGACCGCCAGCGCGGTCTTGCGGTCGCCGCGCAGGAAGAACCCGACGAACACGGGCACCGCGACCAGCCGGGCGCCGGTCAGGACGTTCGGGACGTTCACTTCCCCTGCCCGTCGCGTTTCCGGTTCCAGGCCGCCCAGCCGTCGTCCTTCTCGTCGGCCTCGCTGAACGGGGTCGGGATGCCGGGCGTGCCGTCCGCCGAAATGAGGATCTGCATCTGTTTCCCGACCCGCTTCTCCCACGCGGGCTTGCGCTCGACGGACACCGCGCCCGAATAAGCGCGCACCAGCACGCTGCGATCCTCGTGCGCGTCGACGCGGAAGGTGGTGCTGCGGGCGCTTGCGACGGCGTTCTGAGTCTCGATCTGGAAGCCCCGGTCGCGCCCCGCAGCGGACGCCCAGACGTTCCCGGAGAAGACCTTCAGGGAGAGCTGCGCCCCTGCCCGACCGCGGTCGACAGCGGTGAGCGCGACGCGCGCGCGAGGGCCGATCCGAAGCGCGCTCGCATCCGGAAGCTTCAGCTCCAGCCGCGAATCGTCGCCCGTCTCCACCACGTCGCCCTGCCGCACGCTGGACCCTTGCCGCAGGTCCTGCGGCGCCCCTGGCCCGCGTCGGACCTGCGCGCTGCCCTCCAGCAGCGAAACCGTAGCGGCCCGGCCACGCTCCTGCGCGCCGGCCGAGGGGGCCCAGAACGCCAGGGCGCTCGCGACCGCCCATGGCACCGCGCGCATCATTTCGCTCCAGCGTCGGGTGCAGCGCTCGACGCCGTGCCCGGGCTCGTTTCCGAGGTCGACGAAGCTTTCGCGGCCGCCCCCGCCGGCGGCTTCAGGGCTTGCGCAATCTCCGGAGGGAGCTCGTCGAGCGGCACCTCGACGTCCATCGATATGCCTCCGTCGGAGAAGTACCGGGTCTTCACGGTCCGCAGGGCGCGCAGCTTGCCCTGCAGCTTGGCGCGCAGCGCATTGTCGTTCTGGAGCAGCGCGCCCACCGTGCCGCCGCTCTCCAGCGCCGCCTCCTTCAGCGTCTCGAGCGCGTTCCGCTGCGCTGTCGCGATCGCGGCGCGCTCGGCCGCCAGCCGAGCCACTGCGATGGAGGGGGCGTTCAGGTCGGGCGCTCCCTGGCCGCTGGCCTTGAGCACGCGGCGCTGCCAATCGATCGCGCCGCTGGTCCCGGCGCGCGCGGCGCACGGAACGAGGAGCACCAACGCGAGCGGCACCCACCGAGCCACCGGGACCCTCCTTCGCCCTTCAGGCATGGGCTGCCTTGCGCTTCCTCTGCACCAGCGCCTCGACGGTCTGGCCGATGCGCTGGCTCAGGATGAGCATCTCGCCCACGTCGGTCGGGGCCTGCTGCTTGTGGCCGTTGTCCACATACAACAGGTGCGAGACGCGGCCGCGGTGCAGGATGGGCACGATCATCGACGAGAGCGGCACCTTCTTGCCGAGCTGCGCGAGGAAGCGGATGTTGAGCGGCGTCTTCTGCAGCGGCCCCAGGAAATGGCTGCGCGTGTTCACCACCAGCTGGAACGCGCTCGGCGCCGAGAGCGGGATGGCGACGATCTGCGCGGCCTGCTCGAGGCCCTCGCCCAGCCCGTCCCAGCCCAGCGCCACTCCGCCCTGGACCTGCAGCAAGAGCGCGCGTTTCGCCTTGCTCCGCGATGCGCGCAGCACGAGGTGCGCGATCGCCTTGCGGTCCGAGACACCCTCCAGGAGGCGAAGCGCTTCCTTGAAATCGAGCGGCGCGTCCTCCACCCTGGGCTGCGGCGGAGGTGGCGGCTCCTCCCAG
>DATFUN010000060.1:0-4132 GCA_035260805.1 Myxococcales bacterium
TAGCGCGCGAACGTGCCATGCTCTGCGCGGATGCGCTCGAACTCCTGCGCATTCGCAACAAGGGCCGCGACCTTCTTCCGGTTCCTCAGCGCGCCCGGCCTGCGGAGCAGCGCTGCAGGAGTTGCATGCGCGAGCTTCGCACTTTCGAAATCGAGGAACGCGCTCCGGTAGCGCGGCCAGCTCCTGCGCACGCTGGCCCAGCTCAGGCCAGCCTGCAGGATACAGAGGGACAGGACCTCGAAATACTTGTGGTCCGTGCGCGGTCTCTTGCCGGGAAGGCAGCGGCTGCGCTGCTCCTTTGCGAACGTACACTCCCAGGGCGCGCGGTGGCTCATTCGACCTTCAGGCATATGAACGATGAAGACGGCACCCTTCGCCGCCTAACAGCTCGGCGCTGAGCGGCCGGCCCGACGACGATTGCCCTCAGCATCGCGCTTCATGCCGGCCCGCTCTAACGGCTTGTTAGACCTCGTGGGCGAGACGGTTAGCCACGGCGTGTCCACCGGTCCAACGTCGGTCGGATACGTTGCAGTGTCAGATGCTCCGCAGCCATGAGCTCTGAATCCTCTCCGGCGTATCGGATGTGGACAGTTCTCAACGGTACCCCAGAGATAGGCCGTGTCTCGTAGGTAATCGTGATCGACTCGTTCAAAACGCCATCTGGCGATTTGTAAGTGCCTGGTCCCTTGAAGATCTCTTGCTCCCCGATCCACTCCCAGGCCGCGCCGTTCCGCGCGAAGGCTATCGTTCTAGAGGTCTCGCCATAGACGTGAAGCATTGCATCATATCCGGCGCGAGGCCGCCACTCCATTCGCAGCTTCGCTTCGCGAGGAATGTCAGTGAAGCCCATAGCCGCCCGGTCGACCCGTTGGATCGCCGCGAGGACTGGGCTGAGCCTAGGGTCGTCGATAGATACCCGCTCGGGCACAAAGCCGCAGGCGCTCAATACTCCGATAGCAGCCACCGCCGACAGCCGGGCCCAGGGTCGCCCCACGTCAATTCAGAGGTCTAACGGTTGCGCTCAGCGGCCGGGGCGAGCAACAGCGAGCCCCGGTCCGCTGCAGCGCATGGTTAGGCGTGGTACGGTCCGGGGACATAGGTAACACTTTAGTCCAGGGACATGGGTGACACCACACTGGCGGGCACCGGAGGAGGTGCCCATGCCGTGGAGGAATACCGCACCCATGGATCAGCGCACGCAGTTCATCGCCGACCACCTGCGCGAGACCCAGACGATCACGGAGCTCTGCGATCGGTATGGCGTCTCCCGCAAGACGGGCTACAAATGGATCGACCGCTACCTGCGCCTCGGGCCCGCCGGCCTGGAGGAGCGCTCGCGCCGTCCCCATCGCGCCCCGAATCAGACCGCCGACGAGATCGTCGCCGCAATCCTGGAGGCTCGCCATCGACACCCCGTCTGGGGCGGCAAGAAGCTGCGGGCACTCCTCCAGCGGCGGCACCCGCGGTGGACCCTCCCGGGCCGCTCGACGGTCTGCGACATCCTGCGTCGGCACGGGCTCGTCCCCACGCGCCGCCCGCGCCGCCGCCTCGGCCATCCCGGCAGGCCCACGACGATCATGGGCGCCCCGAATGCGGTGTGGTGCGCGGACTACAAGGGGCAGTTCAAGACCGGCGACGGCCGCTACTGCTATCCGCTCACCGTCACCGACGGCTTCAGTCGGTACCTGCTCGGCTGTCAGGGGCTGGGCTCCACCGCGGGCGCGGAGGCCCAGCCGGTCTTCACGCGCCTGTTCAAAGAGTACGGCCTGCCGCTGCGCATTCGCACCGACAACGGCGTCCCCTTCGCGACCACGACCCTGGCCCGGCTTTCGAAGCTCTCGGCCTGGTGGGTGCGGCTGGGGATCCTGCCCGAGTTCATCGAACCCGGCCGCCCCGACCAGAACGGCCGGCATGAACGCATGCATCGCACCCTCAAGGCGGCCACCACCCGGCCCGCGGCCGGCAGCCTCGGCGCGCAGCCGCGCCGGTTCAACGGCTTTCGCGAGGAATTCAATCACGAGCGCCCCCACGAGGCGCTCGATCAGCAGACCCCCGCCACGTGCTACCACCCGTCGCCGCGGCCCATGCCAGACCGGCTACCCCCGCTCGAATATCCCGATCGCTTCGAGGTGCGCTACGTCAGCGCCAACGGCGGCATTCGGTGGAATCGCCGCTGGGTCAACGTCTCCACGGTGTGCGTGGGCGAGTATGTCGGCCTCGAGGAGATCGACGACGGCATCTGGAATGTGTACTTCGGGCCCCTGCGGCTCGGCCGGTTGCTCGAGCGGCACATGCGCATCGAGG
The DNA here is from genome assembly GCA_035260805.1 of Myxococcales bacterium. Lineage (GTDB taxonomy): Bacteria > Myxococcota > Myxococcia > Myxococcales > 40CM-4-68-19 > VBKO01. Next base: position 2,305 of record DATFUN010000060.1, read on the forward strand.
ATGCGTATGGCAGACTGAAGCGCCGATACGTGTAACCCATGTCCCCGGACTCGTTTGTTACCTATCTCCCCGACCGTTCAAGCCGAGATTATACGCTACGCGCGCTCGGGGCGGGAAACCCGGCCGCCTCTCGATAGAGCGCCGCGATCTCCGAGAGCATCCGGCCGCGGGTGAAGTGCTGCTCCACCCGCTCGCGCCCCGCCCGCCCCATGCGCGCGCGGAGCGCCGGATCGCGGAGGAGCAGGGCGGCGGCCGCGGCCAGCCCGGGCGCGTCGTCGAGCGGCACCAGCCGGCCGGTGATCTCCGGCTCGACCGCGTCCAGGTGGCCCGGCGCCTCGGTGGCGAGCACCGGGACGCCGCACGCCATGGCCTCGAGCAGCGCCGTGGGCAGGCCCTCGCGGCGCGACGCGGTGACGTACAGATCGACGAGCGGGAGCACGCGCGCCGCGTCCGGGATCGCGCCCGCGAACACCACGCGGTCCTCCAGGCCGAGCGTCCGGGCGAGCGCGGGGAGCGCGTCCCGCTCGGGCCCGTCGCCCACGATCAGGAGCTGCGCCTCGGGCACGCGCGCCACCAGGAGCGGCAGCGCGCGCAGCAGCACCTCGAGGCGCTTGACCGGGTCGAAGCGGGCGATCGTGGCCAGCACGAGCGCGTCGGGCTCGAGCCCCAGCGTCGCCCGGGACATCGGAGCCCGTGCCGCGGCGGCCCGCACGGATGCGGCGTCGATCCCGTTCACGATGACGCGCGTCCGGCCGGCCGGCGCCAGCCCGAGGGCGCGGGCCAGGGCCGCCTGGCTCTCCGACACGTGAACGACCGCGAAGGTCCGCCGCGAGAGGGCGCGCTCCAGACGGAGGTACAGGCCTCCGTAGCCGGACGGATGGATCCCGTGGAAGGTGTGGACGGAGGTGGCGCCGGTCAGCCGCGCCGCGATGCGCCCGTAGAGCCCGGCGCCCTTGCCGTGGGAGTGGATGACCTGGATCCGGCCCGCCCGCGCGAGACGGATCGTGTCGCGCAGCGCGCCCGCGGACAGACGGTCGGCCGCGACCGGCTCGAAGTCGGCGCCGGCGGCGGTGAGCGCGGGGAGGAGCGCGCCCCCCGCGGGGCCGCCGACGGTGAACCGGAACGCCGGCCCGGCGAGCCCCGCGATCAGGTCGCGGACGTGAGCGGGACCGCCGCCCAGGTCGGTCGAGACCAGCAGCTCGAGCACCCGCACCGGTCCGCCCACGTCAGCGGCCGAGGACGCGGCGCAGCCGACCGCGCAGCGGGCCCGGCACGGCCAGGGCGAGCACCGGGCGCAGCGCGAAGAGCGCGGTCCACGCCGGGTAGGCGCCCGCGCGCACCGCCCGCCAGCGCGCCCGCGCCTCGGCGCGCAGGCGATCGTCGTCGCGCGCCACGGTCACCCGCCCCGCGACCAGATGGCGGATGACGAGCGGCTCGGACAGATTCGCCATCCGGGTGACCGCGCTCAGACGCAGCCAGAGATCGTAGTCCTGCGCCACCGGGAAGGACACGTCATAGCCGCCGACCGAGGCGACGAGCGCCCGGCGCGCCATCACCGAGGAGTGCACGAAGGGATTGCCCCGGATCAGCGCGCGGCGGATGGCGAGATCGTCCTCCGGGGGCCGGGTGATCTCCACGTCGCGACCGGACCCATCCACCACCCGCGCGGCGGTGCCCAGCAAACCGACCTCGGGGTGCCCCTGCAGGAAGGCGCGCTGCCGCTCGAGCCGCGCGGGCAGGGCCACGTCGTCCGCGTCGAGGCGGGCGATGAGCGGCGCCCGCGCGCGCTCGAGGGCCCGGTTGAGCGCGACGGTGAGCCCGGCCTGGG
>DATFUN010000061.1:0-2213 GCA_035260805.1 Myxococcales bacterium
CAGCGATAGTCGGGCATCTTCACGTAATCGAAGTGCGCCCATCCCTTGGCGTCCACCGAGACCGCCGTGCGCAGGTAGACTTGATGGGCCTGGTACCCCTCGGGCCCGACCTCGCGCCACCAGGAGAGGAAGTTGGGCTGCCACTGCTCGAGCGCGCGCTGCAGGCGCCGGTCGCTCGAGAGATCGACGTTGTTCGGGATGGACTCCAGCGACTGTGCCACCTAGGTCCTCCTCCAGTCGAAGCGCGGGCGCTCCGGCTTGCCGTACAGGCTGAGCGCGCCGGTCTCGCCGGTCGCGTTGGGGCGGATGAAGATCCAGTTCTGCCAGGCGGAGAGACGCCCGAAGATCTTGGTGGCCAGCGTCTCGGGGCCGGGGAAGCGGTAGCTGGCTTCCATCCCGGTGAGCGCGTCGGGGCTCAGGGAGGCGCGCTCTTCCACCGCGACGCGCAGCTCCTCCTCGAAGTCGATGTCGTCCGCCAGCACGGTGGCAAGCCCGAGCTGCTGCGCGCGCCGCGCGTCGATCGGCCCTTCGCGGCCGGCGGCGATCACCGCCTTGGCGCGTCCCCGGTCGGCCAGGAAGCGGGTTTCCAGCCGCGACAGCCCGCTCCAGCCGGGCAGGGCGCCGTCGGAGAGCGCCCCGGGCCACACCTCGACGCCGTCCGCGTCCAGGAGGTAGCTGCGGTCGGCGGCAACCAGCAGCTCGAAGAGAGGGCCGGCGAAGCAAGACTCCTCGTCCACCACGGCGAACAGGCTGCGCGCCATCACGTCGAGCCGGCGCAGCACGCGCTGCCAGAGCAGGCGCGTCTCACGCAGGATCCATGCCTCCGGTGCTTCCGCCTTCGGCTGCAGCCCGTCGCCGGCGGAGCCGGCTCGTCCGGCGCTCGGGCCCGCCAACAGCTCGCCCACGGCGTGCGCCTTTCTGCGATCGCCTTGGGTGCGCAAGAGCAGAAGTCCAATCCCTTCGTGGTGGAAGCGCAGCCGCAGGAGCGCGTCGTCCAGCTCGCGGGCTGCACGGATGCCCCAGCCGCCGGGGCCTTGCGAGAAAGCCTCGGCCGCCTTCGTGGGGACCTCTCCCTCGGGGGCGCGCACCGTGAGCGTGGCGACGCGCGCGCCGTGATCCAGCGCGAGCGTGACGTGCCGGTACTCGATGCGGTCCTTCGAGACGCGCGGCTCGAGCGGATCGAGCTCGATCCCCGGTCCCCGCGCCACTCGAGGCACGGCCGCGGCCAGCGCCTTCGCGCGCTGCACGATGGTGTCCGCGAACTTGCTGCGCGGCACCACCGCGTCGACCAGCCCCCATTCGACCGCGCGCTTGCCCTTGACTCCCTCCGCGAGCGTGGAGAAGGCGTCCGCCAGGTCGCGCCGGACCTTGCGCTTGTCGACGACGCGGGTGAGCCCTCCCGTTCCGGGAAGCACGCCGAGCAAGGGGACCTCGGGGAGCGACACGGTGGAGGAGCCGTCGTCGACCAGCACGATCTCGTCGCACGCCAGCGCCAGCTCGTACCCGCCGCCCGCGGTGGCCCCGTTGCAGGCGGCGAGGAACCGGATGCCGCTCTCCGCGCTGGCCTCCTCGATGGTGAGGCGGGTCTCGTTGGTGTACTTGCAGAAGTTGACCTTGAAGGGGTGCGTGGCCGAGGCGAGCATGTAGATGTTCGCGCCCGCGCAGAAGATCCGGTCGTGGCCGGAGGTGACCACCACCGCCTTCACGGAAGGGTGCGTGAAGCGCAACCGTTGCACCGCGTCGGCGAGCTCGATGTCGACCGAGAGGTCGTAGGAATTGCTCTTCAATTGGTATGCCTTCGCCTGCGGCTCCGGCCCGTCGCCGGCGGGGCCGGCTCCTGCGGGCTCGACCTCCGCGTCCTCCCCACCGAAGGGCTGCACCTTCATGGTCAGCCGGGCGATCTCGCCATCCACGGCGAGCGTCCAGTGGCGGTAACGGCTCGGATGGGTCTCGAACGACACCTGCGGGGCAGCGGCGGCTGTGTCCATGCGCGCGACAAGGTAGCGCAGCAGGCGGCGCAGCGCAAGCAGTATAGTGCGTAACATTCTCCTTGTGCGTTGCGGATGACTGCAATATATTGCAGCTACCGATGGACGAGGCGAGGGAGCTTCTAGGCGCGGTGGGGACCGCGGTGCGCAGGTTGCGCGAGGAGCGCGGCCTGTCCCGGCGCGCGCTGTCGGACAAGAGCGGCGTGTCCGAGCGGTTCCTCGCCG
>DATFUN010000062.1:0-2342 GCA_035260805.1 Myxococcales bacterium
CAGGGCGTCCACCAGTTCACGGTCGGGCAGAGGCGCGGCCTGGGAGTCGCGCACAAGCTGCCGCTGTACGTGGCGGCCCTCGACGCGAAGCGCCAGCGAGTGGTGGTCGGTCCACGAGAGGAGGTGGCCCGCGCCTCCTTCCGCGCGCTGCAAGCCTCCTGGGTCGCGGAGCCTCCCGAGCCGGGCGCCGAGTGCGAGGTGCAGATCCGGCACCGCGGCCGGCCGCTGCCGGCCCACATCCAGCCCGACGGTGCCTCGGTGCGCGTGACGCTGCGTGAACCGGTCATCGGCATCGCGCCGGGTCAGTCGGCCGTGTTCTATCGCGGCGACGCCGTGCTCGGCGGCGCCCGCATCGCCTGAGCAGCACGGATGGCCGTCCGCTGCGCAGAGCTCCTCGCGCAGAGGATCCTCGAGGCGGCCCGCAGCGACCTGGATTTCCCGCGTAGCCTGCGGGAGTACTTCTGCAAGGAGGCGCAGGTTCGCGCCCATTGACGCGGCGCGGGGTGCATCCTGGGCCTCGGCTGAAGGGACTCCGTCACCCTGCGCGCGCAGTCGCTGCAAGTCAAACGCGCGGCCGTGCGCGCTAGGCGACTGCGGGAACAGTGAACGCTGCGCTGCCGAACTGCAGCAGCTTCCCGGCGTTCTGGAGTGCATCGTTCAAGTGCAGCCGGACCTTTCGCGAGAGCTTCCGCGGCTCGCGAAGCACGGCCAGGCAGTCGAGCGCAGCGTGCTTGTCCTCGAATTTCGCCAGGACCAGGCCCCTCAAGACGGCCAGGGCGCGCGGGTCGACCGGCCACTTCTCCGACTCCCAGTACCCGACGTACTCGGCGGGCACGTCAAGGAGCCCGGCGAGTCCGGCTTCCGACATTCCCAAACCGTTCCGCAGGAAGCGGAACGAGTCCCCCGTCCGCAGGCCCGCCTTGGCGATCTCCACCGCGACGCGGCTCTCGAAGCGGCGCACGTGCTCGCCCTGGATCACCACCTGTTGGCACGCCAGGCAGCGAGTGGCCGGCACCTGCGTGGTGAAGGTGTGGCCGCACACGTCCATGGAGTCGTCGATGAGGACGTCGATGACCTTCTCGCGCTGGCACCGATCGCAGGTTTGCATCCGCTCTCGCCTCCCCCGGCTCTGCACGGGGTCTGCTGCAAGGTGTGAGCCAGTGACGGCCGTCACGCGAATCCGATGGCTTGCGCAGGGGGAGCTGTCGCCGCGCCATCAAGCTTACCGATCGAACGCCAGCGGAGGCTGTCAGGAGCGCGCCAGTGCCAGCAGCGGACCGGCCTCGGCGCAGTCGTCGCCGTCGATCCAGGGATCGGGGCCAGACTGGGCCTCGCGCGGGTAGAGCCGAGCATCGAGGAGATGGGCCGGGAGGACGTTTCCCATCGAGGCGAACAGCGATGCGCGCACGCCCGGATGCTCGCGCTCCAGCTCGGACAGCAGGCGCTTCACGCGCCGGCGCTGGAGGTTCTCCTGCGAACCGCACAGGTCGCAAGGAATGATGGGGAACGCCGCGCTCCGGGCGAATTCCGCCACGTCCGCCTCGGAGGCGAAGCAGAGCGGCCGGATGACCGTGTTGCGCCCATCGTCGGAGCGCAGCTTGGGCGGCATGGAGCGCATCTTTCCGGCGAAGAGCATCGAGAGCAGCAGCGACTCGATCAGATCGTCGCGGTGGTGCCCCAGCGCGATCTTGGTGCAGCCCATTCCGGCGGCCGCGCTGTAGAGGATGCCGCGGCGCAGCCGCGAGCAGACGGCGCAGCTGGTCCCACCCTCGGGCGTCAGCCTCTTCACCACCGAGTACGTGTCTTCCCGGAGCATGCGCACTTCGCATCCCTGCGAGCGCAGGTATTCCTCGAGCTGCCGGGCAGGGAACCCTGGATGGCCCTGGTCGAGGTTGCAGGCGATGAGGTCGAAGCGGACCTTGGCCCGCTCGCGCAAGCGCTGCAGCAGGTAGAGCAGGGTGAACGAGTCCTTGCCCCCGGAGATCCCGACCAGGATGCGGTCTCCCTCCTCGATCAGCCCGAACTCGTGGATGGCGCGGCCCACCTGGTGCAGGAGGCGCTTCTGGAGCTTGCGGTCGGGCGGCGCTTGAGCCATGCGGGCCCGCTGGTTACACCAACCGTGTGGCCAGGCTCAACCTCAGGTTGAAGGAGAACGCGCCCGGGCCGCTCTACGTCGACGAGACGTGCATCGACTGCGACACCTGCCGGCAGATGGCGCCGGAGATCTACGGCGAGTCGCGCGGCTTCTCCTACGTGATGCGGCAACCGGAATCGGCCGGTGAGAAGCTTCGGGCCGTGCAGGCGCTGGTCGCCTGCCCGACGGCCTCCATCGGCGGTGCCCA
>DATFUN010000063.1:0-10347 GCA_035260805.1 Myxococcales bacterium
GTGCTGATGGCGGAGACGGAGAAGCGCGCCACGCAGGCCGGCGCCACCCTGATGACCCTCGAGGTCCGCCGCTCGAACGCCGCCGCGCTCGAGCTGTACAGGGCTTTCGACTACCGCGCCGTCGGGGTCCGCCCGAACTACTACGTCGACGAGGGCGAAGACGCCATCGTGATGGTGAAGGAGCTGCGAAAGCGCTAGCCGCGAGACAGGGCTAGAAGCGTTTCACGCGGGAAACGCTTTTAGTCCTTCCCGCGTCAGTTCAGGAGGTGGTGGGGGAAGCCGCGTTGGTATTGGGGCGGGACGGGAAGGGCGTCGGAGTGGCCCAGCTTGCGGGCGGCGTGGATGGGCCAATACGGATCGCGCAGCGAGGCCCGGGCGAGAAGCACCAGGTCGGCCCGGCCCTCCCGGACGATCTCGTCCGCCTGCGAGGCCTCGGTGATCAGGCCGACCGCGGCAGTGGCAATCCCCGCTCCGCGGCGTACTGCCTCGGCGAACGGGACCTGGTACCCCGGTCCGACCGGGATCCGGGCGTTGGGCACGTTCCCGCCGGAGCTGCAGTCGACGAGGTCGACCCCGCGCTCGCGGAAGAGGGAACCGAGGCGGACGCTCTCTTCCAGCGTCCATCCGCCCTCCACCCAGTCGGTGCAGGAGAGGCGCACGGACATCGGCAGGTGATCCGGCCACTCGGCGCGCAGCGCCTCGACCACTTCCAGCGTGAAGCGCACCCGGTTCTCGAACCGGCCGCCGTACGCGTCGGTCCGGCGGTTGGAGAGCGGCGAGTAGAAGCTGTGGAGCAGGTAACCGTGCGCGGCGTGTAGCTCGAGGAAGCGGAAGCCGGCGTCGCGGGCGCGCGCGGCGGCCGCCCGGAAGTTGCGGGTGATCGCCGCGATGCCGGCGGCGTCGAGCGGCTCGGGCACGCGCCAACCGTCTGCGAAGGGGATCGGGCTGGGCCCGACCACCGGCCAACCCCCTTCGCTGTCCGGGACCGGCCCGCCGCCTTTCCAGGGAGCAGCGGTGCTGCCCTTGCGGCCGGCATGCGCGAGCTGGATCGCGGGCACCGCGCCCTGCGACTCGACGAAGCGCGCGATGCGCGCCAGGGGCTCGGCGTGCGCATCGCTCCACAAGCCCATGTCCTCGGGCGAGATGCGCCCGCGCGGCTCGACCGCGGTGGCCTCCACGAAGACGATTCCCGCTCCGCCCACGGCGCGCGAGCCCAGGTGGACGAGGTGCCAATCGGTGGCGAGGCCGTCCGGAGAGCTGTACTGGCACATCGGCGAAATGCCAGCCCGGTTCCGGAGCGTGACGTCGCGGAGCCGGAAGGGCGTGAACAGGTGTGTCGGCATCGGTGAGCAGATGCGCCGGCTCAGGCCGGGTTGCGCCGGCGGCCCTCCCGGCCGCGGAGCTTGTCCGCCACCTCTCGCAGGCCGACGCCGTGCGATTGCAGCAGGACCAGCGCGTGGTACAGGAGGTCGGCGGCTTCCTCGGCCACGGCGTCCTTGTCGCCGCGCAGCGAGGCCATCACCAGCTCGGTCGCTTCCTCCCCTACCTTCTTGTGCCGCAGATTCTCGTCGGCATACAGCTTCGCCGTATACGACCCGGATGGCGCGTCCGCCCGGCGCTCGAGCAGCACCCGCTCCAGGCGCGCGAGCGTCTCTCCCGGCGATTCGGGCGCATCCGGAGAGCCGGCGACCGCTTCGAAGAAGCAGGATCGCGCGCCAGTGTGGCAGGCGGGCCCACGGGGCTCGACCCGCAAGAGCACGACGTCGTGATCGCAGTCGGTCCGGGCGGCGCGGACCGACTGCGTGTTGCCGCTGGTCGCGCCCTTGACCCAGATCTCGCCGCGGCTACGGCTCCAGAAGGTCGCCTGGCCCGAGCGCAGCGTGCGCTCCAGTGCCTCGCGCGACTGCCAGGCGAGCGTGAGCACCTCGCCGGACGCGGCGTCCTGCACCACGCAAGGGACCAGGCCGCGGTCGTCATATTTGAGATCCTCGGGACGGACCATGGTTTTCACCTACGGTAGGTACAGAGTCCTTTCACGCCAGCGGCCAGAGTTGCAAATGCGTGCGTTGGCACCCGTGAGCGAGGCTAGTCGTCTTCCGTGGGCCAGCGCATGGGGAAGCCCCGCCGGGCGCAATCCTCCTTCACCTGCGGGATGGAAAGAGTGCCGAAATGGAACACCGTTGCCGCGAGCGCCGCCGCGGCGCCGGCGGCGAATGCGTCGGCGAAGTGTGCGGGGTTGCCGGCCCCGCCGCTCGCGATCACGGGGACCGGCACCGCGGAGGCGATCGCGCGCGTCAGCTTCAGCTCGAAGCCTTTGCCCGTGCCATCGCGATCGATCGAGGTGAGCAGGATCTCTCCGGCGCCGCGGTCTACCGCCTCCCGTGCCCAGGCCACCGCGTCGCGCCCTGTGGGCCGGGTGCCGCCGTGCGAGTGGACTTCCCAGGCAGCCGTCGCCCCGGCGCGCCGCTTGGCGTCGATGGCGATGAGCGCGCTCTGGCTGCCGGTGAGGCGGGCGACCGCGGTGATCAGGCCCGGATCCGCGAGGGCGGCGGTGTTCATCGAGACCTTGTCCGCCCCTGCGCGGAGCAGGGCCTCCGCGTCCTCGACCGTCCGCACGCCGCCTCCGACCGCGAACGGGATCGACAGCTCGCGCGCGACGCGCTCCACCAGGGCGACCAGCGTGCCGCGGGCCTCCAGGGACGCGCTGATGTCCAGGAAGCACAGCTCGTCCGCGCCCGCCCGGCCGTACGCCCGGGCCTGCTCGACCGGATCGCCGGCGTCGCGCAGCTCCTCGAAGCGGACGCCTTTGACCACCCGGCCGCCTTTCACGTCGAGGCAGGGGACGATCCGGCGCGTCAACATCGGGTGCCCTCCCCGGTCCCGTCCAGGGCCGCCTGCGCGTCGCGGAGGGAGAACCGATCCTCGTACAGCGCGGTGCCGGCGATGGCGCCGGCCAGGCGAGGCACCCCCGCCGCGGCAAGCGCGCTGAGGTGCGAAAGCGATCCGGCGCCGCCGCTGGCGATCAGGTTTGCTGGCGCAGCAGCGAGGGCGACTTCCCGGAGCAGCTGCAGATCGAACCCTTCCATCGTCCCGTCCCGCGCCACCGCCGTGACGATCAGCCAGTTCACTCCCATTCCGGCGAGCAGCCCCGCGAGGCGCTCCGGCGACGGACCGCCGGCATCGGTCCAGCCGCGCGTCGCCGCCCGCCCGTCCTTCACGTCGATGCCGCAGGCGATCCGCTCCGGTCCGAAGCGGCGGACCGCTTCGCCGGCCAGCTCCGGCCGCTCCACCGCCGCGGTGCCGAGGATCGCGCGCGCGACGCCGGCCTCGAGCGTTTCGCCGATCTGCTCGAGGCCCCGGATGCCACCGCCGACCTGCACCGGGACGGGCGCGGCAGCGGCGGCGATCCGGGCCAGCATCGCCGTCTGCCTCGCCTCGCCGAACGCCGCGTCGAGGTCCACCACGTGGAGCGCCCTCGCTCCCTGCACGACGAATGCGCGGGCCTGCGCCGGCGGGTCCTCGGAATAGACCTTCGCGCTGCGCCGGTCGCCGTGGCGCAAGCGCACGGCCCGCCCGCCGAGGAGGTCGATCGCGGGGTAGAGGATGGGCGTCACGGCGAACCTTCCGGGAGCTGCAGGAACCGCGCGAGCAGCGCCTCTCCGCCGCGTGCGCTCTTCTCGGGGTGGAACTGCACGCCGTGCACGTTCTCGCGCCCGACGATCGCCGCGATGCGCACGCCGGAGTGGTCCGCCACGGCCTGCGTGACCTCCGCCGGCGCCTCGCATCGATAGGAGTTCGCGAAGTAGGCCCAGGGAGCGACAGCTCCGGCGAGGAGCGGCGACACGGCGGTCGTCTCCAGGCGCTGCCAGCCGATGTGGGGCACCTGGACTCCCGCGGGCAGCCTCGTCACGCGGCCGGGGAGGAACCCGAGCCCCTTGCGCAACCCGTCCTCCTCGCCTTCCTCGAACAGGATTTGCATCCCCAGGCAGATGCCCAGGACCGGCGCGCCCCGGCCCAACGCCCGATCGAGCGCCGGACGAAGTCCCAGCCGCTGCGCCCGATCCATCCCGAGGCCGAATGCGGCGACGCCAGGCAGCACCACGCGGGCCGAGCGGCCGATCTCCGCCGCGTCCGCAGACAGGCGCGGCTCGCCGCCCGCCCGCACCAGCGCTTGCATGACGCTGCCCAGGTTGCCCAGCCCGAGATCGACGACAGTGACGCGGCCGCTCACAGCACCCCTTTGGTGCTCGGCACTCCGCCCGCGCGATCGTCCAGCGCGCACGCCTGCCGCAGCGCCCGCGCGAACGACTTGAAGACGGCCTCCGCCCCGTGGTGGAAGTCGCGGCCGGCCAACAGGTCGATGTGCAGGTTGGCTCGCACGCCGTCGGCCACCGCCTTGAAGAAGCCTTCCAGCACGGAGAGGTCCATGGCGCTGCGCGGCCCTTGATCGAGCTGCACGTTCCAGTGCAGGAACGCGCGCCCGGAGAGGTCCACCACGCTCCGCGCCAGCGCTTCGTCGAGGGGGAAATAGAAACACCCCGCCCGGGCGATGCCCTTGCGGTCGCCCAGCGCCTGGTCCAGCGCCTTGCCCAGCGCGATCCCGGTGTCCTCGACGGTGTGGTGCTGGTCGATGTGCAGATCGCCCTTGCAGCTCACCTCGAGGGTCAGCGCGCCGTGCTTGGCGACCGTCTCCAGCATGTGGTCGAAGAAGGGGATTCCGGTGTCGACCTTCGCGTCGCCTTTGCCGTCGAGGTCGACGGTGACGCGCAGGTCGGTCTCTTTGGTCTTGCGTTGCACGGCGCCGGTACGAGGCATGGCCTGAAGCGTATCCCATCGCTCCGCGGTGAAAAAGCCGCTGCGATCAGGCTCCTGTCTCGTCGAGCAGCCGGGAGAGGGCGCGCGCGGTATCGCCTGGGGCCTCCACGTGCGCGTAGATCAGGGGTGCGCCGCGGACCCGCGCGGCCTCGGCCGCGGCGCGATCGTCCGCCGTATCGCCGACGAAGAGCGCCTCGCCGCCCGGCCGGACCAGCTCGCCGCAGAGCCAGAGCAGGCCTTCGGGATCGGGCTTGCGCGGCCGCCCGTCCGACACCCAGCACAGCCGCTGCGGAACCTGCAGCTCGCAGCGGACCAGCGCCAGCGCCGCCTCTCCGGGGTTCCGGCCCGTGTACAGCGCCACCGGAAACCGGCTGGCGACCCGCTTGAGCAACGCGGGATCGGCGAGCAGCGGCTCCCGTTCCCAGAAGCCGCGCTCCGGCGCATCGGGCAGCGCTTCCCGGGCGTCGAAGCCGAACAGCTCGCGGCAATGCGAGCGGCCGCCGTAGAGCGCGCCGCACAGCCGGGAGATCCTTTCCTGTGGATAGAGCGCGGCGACGGCGGGCAAAGCGCGCGCGAGCCCCGCGACGCCGCCGCCCTGCGCGGCCGCGAGGAAGCGGGGCAGCTCGGGCGAGGCGCCTCGCTGCCGCAGGTGCAGGAGCAGCGCGATGCCGCGCGCCATCTCCCAGTCGTCGTTGAAGCGCCCGGCCGCCTTGAACGCGGGCACCTCGCGCTCGCGATCGAACGGCGCGGTGCAGGGCTCGCCCAGCGCCTCGGTTGCGGCGCGCCTCGCGGCGTCTTCGGCGACCGCGTGGTAGCTGGCGCGGGCGTCGAGGAGCACGCCGTCCACGTCGAAGATGACCGCCTGCACGCGCGACCAGCTCACAGCTCGGCCTTCAGCGCGGCGAGGAAGGCGTCGTTCGCCGCCGGCGCGCCAATGCTGACGCGCAGCGCGCGAGAGAGGTCCCGGCCGGAGGAGACGTTCCGGATCAGCACGCCGCGTCCGAAGAGGGCCCGGTGCAGGTCGTTTGCCGGCCGGCGGTCCTGCTCGAACAGCAGGAAGTTCGCGCCGGATGGATGCACGGTGCAGCCAGCCGCGCGCAGGCCCTTGGCCACCCGATCGCGCTCTTGCGCGACCAGGCGGGCGCGTTCGCGCACCAGCTCCGGCCGGGCGATCAGCGCGCCTGCGACGAGGCAGGTCACGGCGCTCAAGTTGTAAGGCAGCTGCACCTTGCGCAGCTCGGCGCAGAGGGCCGGAGCGCCCAGGAGCGCCCCGCAGCGCAGCGAGGCCGCCGCGAGCGCCTTGGAGAAGGTGCGGAAGAGGACCAGGCGCGGGGCGCGGGCGAGCAGCGGCGCGAAGTCCTGGCCGCAGAAGTCGCGGTAGGCCTCGTCGATGCCGGTGAGGCCGGGCGCTTCCTGCGCGAGGCGCTCCGCGTCGCCGGCCGCGAGAGTGGTCCCGGTCGGGTTGTTCGGCGAGCCGAGCAGGACGAGCTTGGCGCCTGCCTCGCGCGCCGTCCGGATCAGCTCGTCGATGGGGAATCGGAACGCGCCGTCGGGCGCGCGCAGCGGCACCTCGATCACGCGGGCGCCCAAGGCCCCCGCCTGCAACGCGTAGAGGGAGAACGAGGGCGCGCCCACCACCACCGCGTCGCCCGGCTCGACGCAGGCGAGGAGCATGAGCTGCAGCAGCTCGTTCGATCCGTTGCCCACCAGCACGCCGGCGGAATCCCATCCGTAGGCTCGCCCGAGCTCGGTCGCGAGGCGCGCCCCGTCCCCGATCGGATACTTGCTCCAGTCGGAGCGCGCGATGCGCTCGGCCAGCTCGGCCTTCAGGTCCTGGGGCAGGTCGCTCGGGCTTTCGTTGAGGTGCAGCGGGACGGCGGCCGGATCGCGCGGCGGGCCGTAAGCAGCCAGCGGCCGGACGGTCCGCCGGACGAAGCTCTCGGGCGGCTTCACTTCCGCACCTCGACGGCACGCCCGTGCGCGTGCAGCCCCTCCGCCTCGGCCAGCGCGCGAATCTCCGCCGCGTCGGCTGCGAGCTGCCGCGCGCCGTACTCGATGACGTTCTGCCGCCGCACGAAGTCCGCCGGGCCGAGGGGCGAGGCGAACCGCGCCGTCCCGGAGGTCGGAAGCGTGTGGTTGGGGCCGGCCAGGTAGTCGCCGACCGGCACGGGCGCGTGCGGCCCGACGAACACGGCGGCGGCGCGCGAGACCCGGGGCAGCGCCGCAGCGGGCTCGGACACCAGGAGCTCGAGGTGCTCGGGAGCCAGCTCGTCGGCGAACGCGAGCGCCTCCTCGAGCGAGCTCGCCACCACGGCGGCCCCGCGGGCCCGCAGCGACTCGAGCGCCACGCGGTTGGGCCGGTCCCGCAGCTCCGCTTCCAGCGAGGCCTGCACGGCTTGCGCAAGCGCCCGATGGGGCGTGACGAGAAGGGCCAGCGCCAGCGGATCGTGCTCGGCTTGCGCGATCAGGTCCGCCGCGACGAGGCGCGCGTCGGCGGACGCATCGGCGACGATCACCACTTCGGTCGGCCCGGCGAGCGAGTCGATGCGCACTTCGCCTGCGAGCTGCCGCTTCGCCTCGGTGACGTACGCGTTGCCGGGACCCACGATCACGTCGCACCGCGGGATGGCGCCTGCCCCGAGCGCGAGCGCGGCGATCGCTTGCGCTCCGCCCGCCCGCAACACGCGGGTGGCGCCCGCGATGCGGGCCGCGGCTGCCACCTCCGGCGCTACGCTCCCGTCGCGGCGGGGAGGGGTGGTCACGATCACCTCGGGCACGCCGGCGAGCCGGGCTACGGCGGCGGTCATGATCACCGTGGAGGGGTAGACGGCGCGGCCGCCGGGGACGTAGCAGGCGGCGCGCGCGAGCGGCACCACCACCGACCGCAAGCGCCCGCCGTCTGGCAAGAGCTGCTCGTAACCCTGCGGTACCTGTGGAGCGTGGAACGCCCGCACCCGCTGGGCCGCCTTCTCCAGCGCGGCGCGCACCGCCGGCGGGCACCGCGCGGCCAGGGCGTCCCACTCGCGGGCTGGCAGGAACGCATCCGGCAAGTCGGCGCCGTCGAACCGGAGCGTCAGCTCGCGCACGGCCGCCTCGCCGCGCGCGCGCACCTCGGCAACGATCCTCGAAACGGCGGGCGCGACCTCGGGCGGAACCGCGGCGGCGGCGCGCAGCCCCGCCGCCTGCGCGCGCTGCACCGGATCGGCGAGGTCCAGCAGGCGGATCACGCCGGGCCTCCCACCCGCTCCAGGACCGGCAGCAGCTCCTCGAGCTTCAGCCGGTAGGAGGCCCGGTTCACCACCAGCCGCGCGCTGACCTGGAGTAAGTCCTCCACCACCACGAGACCGTTCTCCTCCAGCGTGCGGCCGGTCTCGACCAGGTCGACGATTGCATCGGCGAGATCGGCGACGGCGGCCAGCTCGACCGAACCGGACAGGCGGACGAGGTCGACCGGCACGCCGCGTCGAGCGAATGCCCGGGCGGTGAGGCGCGGGTACTTGGTCGCCACCCGCAGCGAGCGGCCTTTCTCGGCGCTGCTCTCGCCCGACCGCCAGCCCCGGGCGACACCCGAATCCCGGGGCGCCGCCAGGCACAGGCGGCAGGCGCCGAAGCCCAGGTCGAGGGGGACCAGGAGGTCCGCGTCAGACTCGAGCACGTGGTCCAGGCCGCACACGCCGAGATCGGCGGCGCCGCGCTCGACGTACAGCGGGACGTCGGGGTCCTTCAGCAGGACGAACCGGGCCCCGGCGCCGCGCGCGGGGACGATCAGCTTGCGGGTCGCCGCGAAGTCCTCCTCGGGCGAGAGGCCGGCGCGGGCGAACCGGTCCAGCGTCGCCTGCAGCGTGCGACCCTTCGGCAGGGCGACGGTGATCATGCCGGCCTCGCCAGAGGCACCAGCGCATCGAGGTCCAGGGAGAAGCCCACCGCGGGGCGCGGATCGCCGAAGCGTCCGAGCAGGGTGTCGTACCGCCCCCCGCCGCCGACTGCCCGCGGCGCGCCCGCGGCGTACAGGTTGAAGACCAGCCCCGTGTAGTAACCCAGGCCGCGCACCTCGCCGAGGTCGACCTCCAGCTCCGCTCCCAGGTTCCGCGCCTGGGCCAGCGCGAGCACGCCAGTGAGACGCTCGAGCGCTGCGGACGCGGCGGGTCCCGGTGAGAGCTGCTGCGCGCGTGAGAGCAGGGCGTTCGCCTCGGCCTGCGGGCGCGGAGGCTGCGCGAGCATCAGCAGCGCATCGCGCGCTTTTCCCGGCGGCACCTCGCGCGTGCACAACAGGGTCAAGCCGGGGAGGTCCTTGCGATCGATGGCGTCGGTCAAGGCGCGCGCGAGGCGAGGCGAGGCGCCGGCTGCTGCGATGAGCGCGGAGAAGTACCCGACGGTGCCCACCGCGATGCGAGCGGCGCCGGGCGCGATGCCCAGCGCGAAGAGCGAAGCCGCCGCCAGCGCCAGCATCTCGGCGTCCGCATCGGTTCCCGCTTCCCCGACCAGCTCACAGCCGGCCTGCAGGCGCTCGCGTGGCACGCCGGATCCGGCCGCCGACTCGCGCACCACGCTGCCCCGGTAGTAGAGCCTCAGGGGCGAGATCCCGGACAGGCGGGTGGCCGCGATGCGCGCAACCTGGGCGGTGAAATCGGCTCGCAGCGCGAGCAGGTGCCCGTGCCGATCGACCGCGCGCAACGCGTCGGCGCCGCCGCCCGCGCCCTCCGCGAACACCTCGGCCGACTCGATGGACGGCGGGATGACCTCTGCGAATCCGCGCTCCTCGAAAACGCGGGCGAGCGCGGCCTCGCAACGGCGCAGCCGGCGCGCGGCCTCGAAGAGAAGGTCCTGCGTGCCCTGCGGCGGGGCCGCCCGGCCGGGCGCTTCGCGCGCATCTTTCGAGAGTGCGTCCAAAGGGAGCATTGTGCGCGGCGTCGGCGCCGTGGGCAACTGCGTTCGGGGTATGGTGCGCCGCAGTGTACCGCCTGCTCCGGCCCGCCCTGTTCCTGCTTCCGGCCGAGGCCGCGCATGCCGTCGCTGGAGCGCTGCTTTGGGCATGGTCGCGGGCGCGCCCCCGGCCGCGCGCGCGCGAGGCGCTGGCGCAGACGTTATGGGGACTTACGTTCCCGAATCCGGTCGGCCTGGCGGCGGGGATGGACAAGGGACAGGTGCTGGCGCCCGCCTGGTTCCGCCTGGGGTTCGGCTTCGTCGAGGTGGGCACCGTCACGCCTCGCCCGCAGCCGGGCAATCCGCGGCCGCGGCTGTTCCGGCTGCCCGAGCATCGCGCCATCGTCAACCGGATGGGCTTCAACAACCCTGGCGCCGTTCGCGTCGCCCGGCGCCTGTCGCGCCTCCCGCGGCAGCCCGGTCCCGTCGGCGTGAACGTCGGCCGCAACAAGGACACGCCCAACGAGCGCGCCTCGGACGATTACGTGGCGGCCTTCCGCGCGCTGGCGCCCTACGCCGACTACGCCGCGATCAACGTCTCCAGCCCGAACACGCCCGGCCTGCGCGCGCTGCAGGCCGCGGATGAGCTGCGCTCGCTGGTCGAGGCGG
>DATFUN010000064.1:0-12883 GCA_035260805.1 Myxococcales bacterium
CCGCCACGAGGAAGCGCACCCGCTGGCGCTCGCCCTGTCCCGCTCGGCGCCGATCGTGTTCGAGAACTGCAGGGTGCGCGGGACGGCGCCCTTCGGATCCGGATCGTTCATCGCGGTTCCGCTGCCGATCGCCGAGCGCGCGGAGGCGCGCGTCGGCATCCTGCTGGCCGGCCCGCCCTCCGCGGTGCTCGATCGCGAGGCGCGGTGGCTGGCGGACACGCTGGGGCACAAGCTGGTGCACCTGCGCGCCATGCGCCGGGTGGTCGAGTCGGAGAACCGGCTGCAGCGCGAGCGGGAGTTCCTGCTCAGCGTGATCAACTCGGTGCCCGACCCGGTGCTGCTCACCGACACCGAAGGCCGCATCATCATCTCCAATACCCGCGCCGACGCGCTGTTCGTCGCGCGGGAAGAGCAGAGCGAGGGCCGCCAGCGCGCGGTCACCTTGAACAACATGCTCTTCTCCGCCGCGCTGTCGCGCCAGGCCATCGACGAGCCGGAGGCCGCCCGGCGCGAGCTCCTGCTGGTGAACCCGACCGAAGGCACCGACCTTCTCTTCGAGCTGCTCTCCACCACCGTGGAGCACCCGCGGGAGGGCACCGGCTTCGTCTCCATCCTCCGCAACGTCACCGACCTGCGCGCCGCCACCGAGCAGATCGAGGAGAACTACCGCAGGCTGAAGATGGCCGAGGCGGACGTGCGCGCCGAGCGCGACCGGCTGGACCTGATCATCGACTCGGTGGCCGACCCGATCCTGGTGACGGATCCTTCCGGCAAGATCCTCCTGATGAACGCTCCGGCGGAGCGGCTGTTCACCGCGCCGGAGGGCTCGGGCGACGAGGTGCAGCGCGCGGTCCGCACCAACGACGCGCACTTCTCCTCCTTCGTCTCCAACGTCTTCCTCTCCCGTGGGACCTCGCGCTTCCGCGGCGAGATCAGCCTCGCCGATCCGCAGGCGGCGCGGCCTTTTCCGGTGGAGGCGATCAGCGGCAAGGTGCTGAGCGAGCACGGAGAGGTCACCGCGGTGGTGACCATCCTGCACGACCGCACCGAGGCGCTGGACAAGGCGCGCCTCTACGAGCAGCTGGAGCGCGCCTCGCAGGAGCTGCAGGAGAAGGTGCGCGAGGCGACCGCCGAGCTGGTGCGGCGCAACGAGCTGCTCCAGCGGCAGGCGATCGAGTTGGAACAGGCCTCGCAGCTCAAGTCGCAGTTCCTCGCCAACATGTCGCACGAGTTCCGCACGCCGCTCAATGCCATGCTCGGGTACACCAGCATGCTGCTGCAGGGCGTGAACGGCGAGCTCCTGCCGCCGCAGATGAAGAACCTCGGCCGCGTCGACTCGAACGCCAAGCACCTCCTGAACATCATCAACGACCTGCTCGACATCAGCCGCATCGAGGCCGGCAAGATGCCGCTGCACCTGGAGCAGTTCGAGCTGCCCACGCTCCTCGGCGAGCTCCTGGCCGAGGTGGAGCCGCTCATCCATCAGGCGCACCTCTCGGCGACCACCGACCTGGCCGCCGACCTGCCGGCCGTCCGCAGCGACCGGCAAAAGGTCAAGCAGATCGTGCTGAACCTCCTCACCAACGCGATCAAGTTCACGCCGCAGGGTGCGATCCGGGTGAGCGCGGGTTACGATGCCGCGCGGGACGAGATCTCGCTGTCGGTCAAGGACACCGGGATCGGTATCGCCCTGAAGGATCAGCAGAAGATCTTCGAGGACTTCCGGCAGGCCGACGATTCCGTCACGCGCCAGTATGGCGGAGCGGGGCTCGGGCTCTCCATCTGCCGGCGGCTCGCGAACATGCTGGAGGGGCGCATCACGGTGGAAAGCAATCTCGGCACGGGGTCCACCTTCACCCTGCGCGTGCCCCGGGAAGGGAGGAGGTCATGACCCAAGAGCCGCTCGTCCTGGTGGTCGACGACTTCCAGGACAACCGGGAGATGTACGCCGAGTACCTCGCCTTCTCCGGGTTCCGCGTGATCCAGGCGGCCAACGGGAAGGAAGCGCTCGATCAGGCCTTCGCCAACCGCCCCGACATCATCATCATGGACCTCTCCCTTCCGGTGATGGACGGCTGGGAGGCGACGCGCAGGCTCAAGGCCGACCAGCGCACCAACGCCATCCCCGTGGTCGCCTTGACCGGCCATGCCATGCAAGGACACTCGAAGGGCGCGATGGAGGCCGGGTGCGACGCCTTCGTCGCCAAGCCCTGCCTTCCCGATCAGCTGGTCGCCGAGATCCGCAAGATGCTCTCCACACCACGCCTGAGCGCAGCCAAGGCGGAGGGATAGGATGCCGGAAGCGCAGAGGAAGAAACGCGGCGCCAAGGCTTCGGCCCGCGCGCGTACGAAGGAAGGAGCGGGTGCGCGCGCCCTCGCACCCGAGGTGCCGTCCGACCTGGCACCCAAGACCGACGGCGCGCGCGGCAAGTACGTCTACTGCATCATCCAGAGCGGCGAGACGCTGCGCTTCGGGCCGCTCGGGATCGGCGCCGACCCGGCGGACGTGCACACGGTCAACTACAAGGACATCGCCGCGGTGGTCTCCGACACGCCCATCGAAGTGTACGATCCGACGCGCGAGAACGTGCTCGCGCACGAGCGGGTGAACGAGACCGTGATGCGCAAGTACACGGTCATCCCCATGTCGTTCGGGACCGTGTTCAAGACGCGCGACGACATCGTCGAGCTCTTGCGCTCCGCGTACGACGCGTTCCACGACGTCCTGGTGAAGATGCAGGACAAGCTGGAGTTCGGTCTCAAGGTGCTGTGGGATCGCGACGTGATGATCCGCGAGATCGAGCGCGCCGACGAGGACATCCGGAATCTCAAGCACCAGATCGGGGCGCAGAAAGGGTCCACCTACTTCGCGCGCATGCAGTACGGGCGCCTGATCGACGCGGCGCTGCAGTCGATGTCCGAGAAGTACGTGGCGGAGATCTTCGAGGCGCTGCGCGACGTGGCGGTCGCCTCCCGCGCCAACAAGCCGATCGGCGACAAGATGATCATGAACGCCGCGTTCCTGGTCTCGCGCGACAAGGAGCAGGCCTTCGATCAGCGCGTCAAGCAGATCGGCGCCAAGCACGACAAGCTGACCTTCAAGTACACGGGGCCGTGGCCGCCGTACAACTTCGTCAACATCCGCTTGAAGCTCGAGAGAGCGAAGGAAGGAAAGTGATCATCCTCGACCGCATGCTGGTGGGCGGCATCAAGTTCGTGCTCGGCAGGGTCGCCGCGGCGGTCGACTCCGAGCTGAACGACGACTCGCGCCTCCGCGAGGAGCTGCTCGCCGCGCAGATGCGGCTCGAGCTGGGCGAGATCGGCGACGACGAGTTCCGCGCGCTGGAAGCGGACCTCCTCGCCCGGTTGCGGGAGATCCGCGAGAGGGAACGCGGCGCGGCGCCGAAGCCGGGCGAGATGAAGGTGACCGGCGTCGAGGCCACCATCCACGGCGAGGAGTAGGAGATCGGCTCGCGCCCCGCGGCTCTCGGCTCGCGCACGGCCGATGCGGCCGTGGATCCCGGCTGAAGGCACGGCCGTGCTCTTCTCCTTCTTCGCCGGCAAGGGAGGAGTGGGGAAGACGACGTGCGCCGCCGCCGAAGCGGTCGCGCTCGCGGCGCACGGGCGGCGGGTCCTGGCGGTGTCCACCGATCCCGCGCATTCGCTGGGAGACGCGCTGGGGGAGCGGCTCTCGGCGCGGCCCCGGCGAATCTCTCCACGGTTCTTCGCCGCGGAGCTGGACGCAGACCGGGCCCTCGCGCGCTGGTTCAAGGAGCGGGAGCGCGCCTTCCGGACGCTCGCCTCGCGCGGGACCTACCTCGACGACGAGGACGTCGAAGAGCTCCTCGCGCAATCGCTGCCCGGCGTCGACGAGCTGATCGGGCTGGTCGAGCTCACGCGGCTGGCGGCCACCGGCCAGTACGACGAGGTGGTGGTGGACACCGCGCCCACGGGCCACACGCTGCGGCTGCTCGCCATGCCCGACACGCTGGCCCGGCTCGCCCGCGTGCTGGCCGATCTGCAACAGAAGCACCGCTGGATGTCGCAATCGCTCCGCGGCCGGTACGTGCCCGACGCGAGCGACGCAGTAATCGAGGGCGTCGAGCGGCAAGCGGAGGATCTCCGGGCGCTCCTGCGCGATCCGGCGCGCTCCGCGTTCCGATGGGTGATGCTGCCGGAGGAGCTGGCGCTGCGTGAGGCGCGCGACGGGATCGCGGCGGTGGAACGGCTCGGCGCGCGCGTCGGCGAGCTGGTCGTGAACCGGCTGACGAAGGTTCCGCCCTCGCCCTGCGCGCTGTGCGGCGGCCGGCGCGCCGGGGAGGCCCGCGTCCTGCGCGCGGCGCGCGCGGCGTTTCCGCGGATTCCGCTGCGGCTCCTGCCCGCGCTGGACGAGGAGCCGCGCGGCCTCGCCGCCCTGCGCCGGCTGTCTTCCGCGCGCGCGCAGCCGGCGCGGCCGGGGCGGACGCGGCCGGGGACCGCCCAGGGCACCGCCTGGGTTCCGCCGGACGGCGTGCGGCTGCTCCTCTTCGGCGGCAAGGGAGGCGTGGGCAAGACCACCTGCGCCGCCGCCAGTGCGCTCCACCTCGCCCGCCGGGGCAAGCGCGTCCTGCTGCTCTCCACCGACCCCGCGCACTCGCTCGGGGACGCGCTCGACATCGCGGTGACCGACCAGCCGCGCGAAGCAGTGGATCGGCTCACCGTGCGCGAGCTGGACGCCGACGGGGCGTTCGCCGGGCGCCGCGAGCAGTACCGGCGCAGTGTCGACGAGCTGTTCGACGCGCTGCGCGGCGGGGCGCGCTTCGACGCGACGTTCGACCGGCAGGTGGTGCAGGACCTCATCGACCTGGCGCCTCCGGGCATCGACGAGCTGTTCGCTCTCTTCGCCGTCGTCGAGGCGCTCCAGGGAGCTTCCGAGGTGGTGGTGGTCGATACCGCCCCGACCGGCCACGCGCTGCGCCTCCTGGCCATGCCGGAGAAGGCGCTGGGGTGGGTCCATGCCCTGCTCGCCATCCTCCTCAAGTATCGCCGCGTGATCGGCCTCGGGGACCTCGCTCGCACCCTCACCGGCACCGCGCGCGAGCTGCGCGAGCTGCAGGAGCTGCTCCGCGACCCGGAGCGCGCGTTGTTCGTCCCCGTGACGCGGGCCGCGGCGCTGCCTCGGATGGAAACCGAGCGCCTCCTGCGCGCGCTCCGGCGACTCGGCATCGCAAGCGGTCCTGTGCTGGTGAACGCGCTCACGCCGCCGGGGTGCGCCCGGTGCCGGCGGGCCGCAAAGGCGGAGGCGGCGGAGGTCGAGGCGCTGCGGAGGCGAACCCCTGCTATGCTGGCCGCTCCGGCCGTGGCGCCTCCTCCTCGAGGAGCGCGGCAGCTCCTGGCGTTCGGCCGGACCTGGGCATCTCGATGACCGACCTGACCTATCTGTACTGCGTGGTCCAGCGCGAGAAGACGCCGCCGCTCGCGCGCGCGCCGCGCGGCGTGCCGGGGGCCGGAGCTCCCCGGGCCATCGACGCCGGCGGCGGCCTGTGGCTCGTCGCTTCCGCCGCGCCCGCGGCGGAGTACGGCGAGGCCGCCATCGAGCGCGGCCTGGCAGATCTCGCCTGGGTGTCCGAGCGCGCGCTGCCGCACGAGGCGGTGATCGAATTCGTCGGACGGTCGGGAACGGTCCTCCCGATGAAGCTGTTCACGCTCTTCCGCAGCGACGAGCGGGCGCTGTTGCACGTGGCCGGGCAGCGCAAGCGCATCGACCGCCTGCTGGAGCGCCTCGCCGGGCGCGAGGAGTGGGGCGTGCGCCTGCTGCTCGACGAGCCGCGCGCGCTCGAGCGCGCGGCGGCCGGCGCGCGCAGCGAGGCGAAAGGCGCATCCGGCACCGAGTTCCTGCTGCGCAAGAAGAAGCAGCGCGATCTCTCGCGCGAGGTCCTGGAGAGAGGCGGCGAGCGCGCCACCGAGCTGCTCGCCGAGCTGTCGCGGCGCGCCGACGACGCGCGGCGCCGCGCGCCACCGCCCGGACCCGCCGGACGCCGCGTGTTGCTCGACGCCGCCTTCCTGGTGCGGCGCGGCCAGGTGAAACCCTTCCAGGCCGCGGTGCGCAAGGCTGCCGCCCGCCTCGGGCGCGACGGCTACGAGCTGACCCTCTCCGGACCGTGGCCGCCCTACAACTTCGTGGCGGAGTCGGCGTGAGGCGGAGGCCAGGGCCGGCGATGGAGATCCTCGAGGGCGCCGACCAGTCGCTGCTCGAGGTGATCGACCACGTCCTCAACAAGGGCGTGGTGATGAGCGGCGAGGTGATGCTCGGAGTCGCCGGCGTCGACCTGGTGTACCTGCGGCTCAGCGCCCTGCTCTGCGCATCCGACCGCGTGCAGCCGCGCGCGAGGAAGAAGTGAGCCCGCCGCTCAACGTGTATGCCCTGTCCGACGCGCCGCCTGCGGTGGAGGTGCGCGGGGCATTGGGCGAGGCGGTGCGCGCGGTGCCCGCCGGCTCCCTGCTCGCGCTGGCCGGCGAGGTGGACCATGCTCCGGAGCTGAGCGCACAGGCCGTGCGCGCGCACGACGCGGTGGTGCGGCGGCTCGCGGCTGCGTGCCCGGCGCTGCTGCCGGTTCGCTTCGGGTCGCTCGCCGACGAGGTGGACTTCTCCGGACGGGAAGGCGAGCTGCTCGAAGCGCTGGAGCTGGTCCGCGGCCGCGAGCAGATGACGCTGCGGGTGTACGGCGAACCGCAAGCGGCGGAGCGCGAGAGCGGCAAGGCATATCTGGAATCGCTGCGCCGGGCGCGCTCGGTCCCGTCGCTGGACCCGCTCCGGGCGGCGCTGGGTACGCTGGTGCGCGCCGAACGGACCGAGCCACATGGCGGCCCGCTCATCGCCAGCGTCTATCACCTCATCGACCGCGGGTCCGCGCCGGAGTACCTGCGGACGCTCGCCGGCGTGGCGCTTCCCGTGCGGGTCGCGCCCACCGGTCCCTGGCCGGCGTGGTCCTTCGCTCCGGAGGAGCTGCGATGAAGAAGGAGGACGTGGTGGCGCTCCAGGTGAAGGAGCTGGAATCGCTCCGCAAGGAGCTGGAGCGCCATGCCCAGCCGCCGCGCTGGAACGTCGACCCGCAGGACGTGCAGAAGTCGGTGGTGCGCCTGGTGTTGGCGCTGGTCGAGTTCCTGCGCAAGCTCCTCGAGCGGCAGGCGATCCGGCGGATGGAATCGGGGACCTTGACCGCCGAGGAAACCGAGAAGATCGGCCAGGCGCTGATGAAGCTGGAGGAGACCGTCCAGCAGCTCGCGCGCCAGTTCGGCCTCAAGCCAGAGGAGCTGAACCTGGACCTGGGCCCGCTAGGACGGCTGATCTAGCCGCAGTAAAGACCAAGAGATCACCGCGGAGACGCAGAGGGCGCGGAGAATTTGTTTTTCAAAAACAACTCCGCGATCTCCGCGGCTCCGCGGTGATCCCTTCGTCCTTGTCGCGGGCAGCGTGTTGCGCTTAGTCGGCGATCGCGGCGTAGACGAGCTGGCGGAAGAGCTTGCGGTAGTGCACGCGCGCGCCCGGTGCCTGGGTCATGAGGATGCCGATCAGCTGCTCCTGCGGATCGATCCAGAAGTACGTCCCGGCCGCGCCGCCCCAGGTGACCTCTCCCGCGCGTCCCGGCACGGCGGCGAGGCCGTCCTCGCGCCGGACCGCGAAGCCCAGCCCGAAGGTGTAGCCCATCACCCCGAGGAGGTTCTCGCCCGGCGAAGGGGCGGCACCGAGCAGGTTGCCGAGGTGATCGGAGGTCATCAGGAGAACGCTGGAACGGCTCAAGAGCCGCACCCCGTCCAACTCGCCGCCGCGGAGGAGCATCTCGCAGAAACGGAGGTAGTCGGACGCGGTGGAGACCGCGCCCGCGCCGCCCGAGTCGTTCTTGGGCGGAGCCAGCACGTCGATGAGGTTGCTGGGCTGGCCGGTCGCGGGATCGGTGGGGAAAGCCTGAGCGAGGCGTTCCGCGCGATCCTTCGGCACGAAGAAGGACGTGTCGGCCATCTGGAGCGGCTTGAAGAGCCTGGCGTCGAGGAACTCGCTCAACCGCTTCCCCGAGACGACCTCGATCACGCGGCCGAGCACGTCGGTCGAGAGGCCGTATTCCCATGCGCGTCCAGGCTGGTGCGCAAGGGGCGATCCAGCCAGCGCCTCCACCTCCTCGGCCGGGGTTAGCTCGCGGTACGCCTGGGGCGCGCCCGGCCGGCCGAGACCCCGCTTCGTGTACGCCTCCTTCACCGGCGCGTTCGAGGTGCTGGACGCGAAGGCGAGGCCCGAGGTGTGCCGGAGCAAGTCGTACACGGTGGGAGCCGCCGCCGCGGGGACCATCTCGTAGGCAGGCTTGCCGCTCGAGGAGTCCGTCTTCGCGGTGCTCACCTGCATCTTGGCGAACGCGGGCAGGTACTTGGATACCGGATCGGTGAGGAGCAACCGGCCCTCCTCGACGAGCATCATCGCCGCCACCGACACGAACGGCTTGGTCATCGAGTAGACGCGGAAGATCGCGTCCTTGCCGAGCGGCGCGCCGCTGCCCGGATCGCGCGCGCCGACCGCCTCGAAGTACGCCACCCGTCCCTTGCGGGCGACCAGCGCCACCGCGCCGGGCAGCTTCTTTTCCTCGACCTCGGCGCGCAGCGCCTGCCGGATGCGGCCCAGGCGCGCCGAGGAGAGTCCCACCTCCTCGGGGGGCGCAGAGGGGATCCCCTGGGCGTGGAGGGCGGGGCACCAGAGGGAGAGAGACGCGAAGATCGCGAATGCGCGTATCAAGGAAGTCTCCCGAGCGGGCGGGCGGCGGAACCTAGCACGCCTCAGCCGTGCACTGCCTGGGCCGGACGCAGGAGCGCCCGCAAGGACTGCAGGGTGTCCGCGTCGCGCGGCTTCTTGTCGGTGCGCCAGCGCGCGATGCGCGGGAAACGCACCGCGACGCCGCTCTTGTGGCGGGGCGACTCCGCGATCCCCTCGAAGTGCAGCTCGAAGACGTGCAGCGGCTCCACCTGGCGCACGGGGCCGAATCGGGCGAGCGTGTGCTGCCGGATCCACCGGTCCAGGCGATCCAGCTCCTCGTCGGTGAGCCCGGAGTAGGCCTTCGCCACCGGGAGCAGCTCGCCTCCGTCCCAGACCGCGAAGGTCATGTCGGTGAGCACGTTGGCGCGCCGGCCGCTGCCGGGCTGCGCGTACACGAGCACCGCGTCGATGCTGTACGGATCGATCTTCCACTTCCACCAGTCGCCGCGCGGGCGGCCGCTGCGGTACGGGGAGTCGCGGCGCTTGAGCATCAGCCCCTCGACGCCGCGCCGGCGCGCCTCGGAGCGGAGCGCCGCGAGCGCTTCCCAGCTTTCCCCGTGGACCTCCTCGGAGAGCACCAGGCGATCGCTCCGGCCGGCGACCAGCCGCGAAAGGAGCGCGCGCCGCTCGGCGAGCGGCGAGGCGCGCAGATCGCGCCCCTCCATCTCCAGGAGGTCGTAGGAGACGAACGCGGCCGGCGCCTCGGCCAGGATCGCGGGCGTCAGCTTGTGCCTCCCGATGCGCCGCTGCAGCACCGAGAAAGGCAGCGGCGCGGACCCCGCGTACGCGAGCACTTCCCCGTCCAGGACCGTCCCGTCCGGCAACGCCTCCGAGACTTCGCGCAGATCGGGGAACCGGTCGGTGATCAGCTCCTCGCCGCGGGACCACAGCCAGGCGCCGCCTCCGCGCCGCACGAGCTGGGCCCGGATCCCGTCCCACTTCCACTCGGCCTGCCACCCCGCGCGGTCGCCCAGCGAGGCAGGCGGGTCTTCCAGCGGCGAGGCGAGGAAGAACGGATATGGGCGCGACAGATCCGCATCGTGCACGTCGCCCGCGACGAGCTGCGCGAACCCCTGCGCCGTCGGCTGCCAGGCGCCCATCAGCCGGTGGGCGACCACTCCGGGATCGAGACCCGCGTGCTGCGCCAGCGCCCGGACGGCGAGCGTCCGCGAGACGCCCACGCGCAGCTCGCCGGTGAGGAGCTTGTTCACGAGGAAAATCTCCCGCAGCGGCATCGATCGCCACAGGGAGAGTACCGCCTCGCGCTTGCGCTCCTCGGTGGCCTCGCGGAGCGGCAACAGGCGCGTCTCGATCAGCTCCGACAGCGAGAGACCCGAGGACGCCATCGGTGGGCCGGTGCGCTGCGTGTCCACGAGGAGGGCGACGATCTCCGCCAGGTCGCCGGCCGCCGACCAGCTCTCGCCGAACATCCAGTCGGGCGTCCCGGTGGCCTCCATGCCCCAGACCGCGAGGAGGCGCGGCGCGATCAGGCGCTTGAGGCGCGCTCCGGTGAGGAAGAACACCGCCCAGGCGGCATCCGCCGGAGGAGCCTCGGCGAAGTACGCCTGCATCGCCGCGACCTTCTGGTTGGTCGAGGTGGTCGCGTCGAGCTCGTCGTAGAGCCGGGCGAACCTCTGCATCAGTCGCCCTCCGGATCGGTAGGGTGCGCGAGGCCGGTCACCTCGGCGTCCATGCCGCGGTCGCGCAGCCAGTGCACCAGCGCCTCCCGGTACCCGTGCGTCGCCAGCACCCGCCGCGCGGAGCTCTCCTCGATGGTCCGCAGGATCCCCGGCCAGTCGGCGTGGTCGGAGAGCGCGAACCCGCGGTCGAACGACCGCCGGCGGCGCTGCCCGCGGATGCGCATGCTGCCGGAGGCAAAGGCGCTCTCGTGGTCGCCGAACCGCCGCATCCATGGGCTGCCCCGGGCGGTGATGGGAGCGAGCACCAGCTCTCCGGCGAACGAGCGCCCCTTCGCCGTCTCTGCCACCGGCAGCGTGGGCAGCATCCGGACTCCGGCTTCCCGATAGATGCGGGTGATCGCCTCGAGCGCGCCGTGCACGTAGACCGGGCGATCGGTCAGCTCCGCCAGGCCGGCGAGGATCCGCTGCGCCTTGCCCAGCACGTAGCAGAAGAGCACCGAGGCCCGGCGCGGATTGCCCTGCCACCAGCGGTGCACCTCGCGCAGGACCTCGCGCGGATCGTCCCAGCGGAAGATGGGCAGCGCGTAGCTCGCCTCGGTGACCAGCACGTCGCAGCGCACAGGCTCGAACGGCGCGCAGGTCGGATCCGCCTCGCGCTTGTAGTCGCCCGTGACCACCCACGCTTCGTCTCCGCGCTGGATGCGCACCTGCGCCGAGCCCAGCACGTGCCCGGCGGGGTGGAAGGAGATACGCGTCTCGCCCAACGAACGCGCCTCGCCGTACGGGACGCCTTCGATGGCCGGCTCGGCCCCGAGGCGATGTCGCAAAAGCGACACCGATGGCTCGGCGCACAGGTACCGGGCGCTGCCCGGGACGGCGTGGTCCGCGTGCGCGTGCGTCACCACCGCGAGCGGCACGGGCTCGCGCGGATCCAGATGGAATCCGCCCGCCGCGCACCGGAGCCCTTCGCGCGCATCGGAGAGCAACGCCTCCACACAGCACCTCAGCCGAGACTACATCCAGACCCTTGCCGCGCCGTGCAGCCATCGCATCTTCTAGTGTCAATGGACAATGCTGCGCGTATCGAAGCCGCGGCCGAGGCCCATCCAACCGTAGAGGGCGCGCTGCACGCGGGGCTCTCCGTCCTCTGCGCCGAGTCGGAGTGGCCGCTGGCGCGCCTCACCTGGATGGAGGGCGAAAGGCCCATGCAGGTCTGGAGCGTGCGCGAGGGCCTGGAGCCGGTCCGCGAGGCGTGGGTGGCTGCGGGTGCGGGTGCGAGCTGGGCGGCGCGTGTGGCCGCCGCGGGCCGGCCGGTCGCCTTCGCCTTCGAGATGGCGGAAGTGCCACGCGAATTCGCCTCGCGCGCGCAGGCCGCCGCTGTCCGGTATGTCCTCGTCTTCCCGCTCTTCGAGGGGGAAGACGTGGCCGGCGCCGTCGAAGTGTGCTGCAAGGAGCCCTGCGCGTTCGAAGGCCTGCGCGAGTCGCTGGTCCGCCTGGGGCGCCTCTTGGGCGGCATCGCCGAACGCAAGCGCGCCGCCTGAGCCAAGGTAAAGACCAAGAGCGATGCACCACAGAGCACACGGAGCACACTGGAGAGACTTTCTCCGTGCTCTCCGTGTGCTCGGTGGTGCAATCGTTTTGGCTGACGGTGTCCAGAGGAGCGGCGGCGCCGGTCTCCTTCGGCACCTCCATGCGCGGAGCGCCCTGCTGTTGCAGCTCCTCCGCCGTCTGCTCCATCAGGGCGCCCAGGTCCTCCAATTCGTCCTTGGAATGGAGCTTCTGCACCTTGGGGAACAGCTCGTCCTCCTCCTCCTCGACGTGGTGGTCGACCTGCTCCTGCAGGACCTTGATCTTGGCGTCGAACTGCGCGTCGTCGGGCTCCATCTCCAGTAGGTCGGCGATGATCCGCTTCACCGACAGGTGCTCCTCCACGGCTTCCTGGAGCAGTTCCTCGGTGCGGGAATCCTTGGTCGCCGGGTAGAAGTGTTGCTCCTCGATCGCCGCGTGCACGGCGAGCGCGTCGGCCAGCTGGTCGAACAGCTTCTCTTTTTCGTCCAGATCCGCCTTCTCGATCTTCTTGAACAGCTTCTCCACTTCACGGTGCTGCTGCTTGAGCAAGTCGATGGCGTTCACGGCGCCTCCTCGGGCGGGAAGTGTGTAGTTGCAATGTGGACAGAGCGCGGGGCCGGGGCAACGCAACGCGCCTCGACGCGGCCGCTCGGCGGGCGCTTGTGCGTCCGCTTGTGCCGCGGAGGGGCGTCGGTGACTATCTGTCCACCATGAACAGGCGCCTGTTGTGCCTGCACGGGCATTTCTACCAGCCGCCGCGGGAGAATCCCTGGATCGAGGAAGTCGAGGTGCAGGACACCGCGGCCCCGTTCCACGACTGGAACGAGCGGATCGCGGCAGAGTGCTACGGGCCCAACGCGGCGGCGCGCCTGAAGAACGGCGGCGGGGACATCAA
>DATFUN010000065.1:0-3010 GCA_035260805.1 Myxococcales bacterium
CCATGTCCTTCCTCTACTCAGGAGAGAGCGAACCGGGTCCGTACCCGTTCCCGCCGGACATCCCCGTGCAAGGCGGGCCGGGCGCCGGCGGCGATCGCCACGCGGTCGCGCTGGATCGCGACGCGTGCCTGCTCTACGAGACCTACGACACGCATTGGGACGGCAGCGGGTATCGCGCGGCCAGCGGAGCCATCTTCGATCTGCGCACGGGCGCGCTGCGCAAGGACGGCTGGACCAGCGCCACCGCTTCGGGCCTGCCCATCCTGCCGGGCCTCGCCCGATACGACGAGGTCATCGAGCAGAAGGAGATCCGGCACGCGCTGACCTTCACCGCCGTCCACGCCGCGCGGGCGTGGGTCCATCCCGCCACCCACTACGGCAACAGCGACGATCCCGACGCGCCCCCGATGGGCACGCGCGTGCGCCTGAAGGCGAGCTTCGACGTTTCGCGCTTCACCGGCGCCTCGCGGGTCATCCTCACCGCGCTGCAGCGCTACGGGATGTTCCTGGTCGACGAGGCCGGCGACGGATTCGTCGGCATCTCCGGCGCGACCGATCCGCGCTGGGACGACCACGACCTGGACCAGCTCAAGACGGTGCCCTTCAGCGCGTTCGAAGTGATCCAGCTCCCGCCCGCGCACCGTCAGTAGACGAGCTCTGGGGGGGTTGACCAGTTCGGTGCAATGCGGTGCTCGGGGACCGCCCTGGAGCATTCGTCCCCGGTATGCCCTAGAGTCCGCCCGTGGCCCGCGTCGACCGGAGGAAACTCGAGAACGGCACGTTCCTGGTGCTGTTCGTCCTGGCCGCGTACCTGTTCTGGCGGACGCTGGAGCCGGTGTGGATACCCGCCTTCCTCGGCCTGACCATCGCCGTCACGGTCTATCCCCTCCAGGAGAAGCTGCTGCAGCGCCGCCACCTCGCGCGCCACCCCGGCCTGGCCGCCGCGCTGGTCACCGCGCTGGTGATGACGGCGATCGTCGGCCTGCTCGCGTTCCTGCTCTTCGTGGTGGGGTCTCGCGTGCTCGACCTGATCCGAAGCGCCGCAGACCGGTATCAGCACGGCGGCACGACCAGCTTGCTGGGCGACGACGTGATCGCGTTCCTGACCCGGTTCGGGCTCGACGCCGCGAGCCTGCAGCGCCGCCTGGCCGAGCTGCTCCGCGATCTCGCCGCCACCCTCGGCAAGGGGGCGACCGCGGTCATCACCGCCACCTTCGGTCTCATCTTCGTGTTCATCTTCACCGCGTTGACGAGCTACTACCTCCTCGTCGAGGGGCGCGACGGGACTGCCTGGCTCGTGGAGGTCATCCCCCTGCCGGACGGCGAAGTGTGGGAGCTGGTCCGGAACATCCGGGACGTCACGCGGGCCATGCTCTTCGGCACCCTGGTCACGGCCATCTACCAGGGCTGCGTGGCCTTCATCGGCTACTGGATCTTCGGAGTGGACAGCCCGCTCGTGTGGGCGGCGCTCACCGGCGTGGCCTCCATCCTGCCCGCCGTCGGCACCGCGCTGGTCTGGGTGCCGGTGGGGCTGTTCGTGCTCTTCAGCCACCACATCGCGGAAGGCCTCGGGCTGCTCATCTGGGGCGCGCTGGTGATCGTCTTCGTGGCCGACTACATCCTGCGGCCCAAGCTGGTCGGCCCCCGCATCCGGATGAACGACCTCCTCGTGTTCATCGCCATCTTCGGCGGCGTCGAGGCGTTCGGCATCCTCGGCGTGGTGGTCGGGCCGATCGCCACCGCGCTCTTGCTGTCGATCATCCGGATCTACATGCGCGACTACCGCCCGGAAGGTCCGCCCGACGTGCCCGACATCACCGAGCCCGAACGACAGGAAGGCGCGCGGAACGGGCCATGATTCCGAGCGGGTCTTCCGGGAAACGTCTGCGTCCGCCGCTCTCCGACATCGAGCGTTCGCTGCGCGCGCATCCGCTCCTCTGAACCCGAAGCCGCTCTTCGCCTAAAGGATCACCGCGGAGACGCGGAGACCGCGGAGATTTTTTGGGAACGAAACCCTCCGCGCTCTCCGCGCCTCCGCGGTGATCTGTTGGTCATTCTTCAGGCGTTCAGTTCGCGGGTGGGGCGGCGGCCTCCGCGGGGCTTGCCATTCGAGCGCGAGGCGACGAGGCCTTTCACCGCGTCGCGACCCCGGTCGAGGATGGCCGCCAGCCCGCCGGCCAGGATGTTCCCCGGCGGCTCGTCCGGCGCGCGTGGGTGCGGATGCGTCGGCGCCATCTTCTTCGCCTTCTGCATCAGCTTGCCCAGCTCGGCGAGCTGATCGCGCTTGAAGAGCCGGCGAGCGAAGCGGAAGAGCGACCCTTCTTCCTCCTTCACGTGGTGCCGCACGCTCTCGATCAGCACCATGCACTTCGCCTCGAACCGCTCGTCGTCCTCGTCGAGGCCCTCGATCTCGGAGAGCACCCACTTCGCCACGTGGTGTTCCTCGAGAGCTTCGAGCACTTCCTCGTCCACCTCCTCCAGCTGCTCCGACTGTGCCAGCTTCCGCAGGGCGGGATAGAAGAGCTGCTCCTCGACGGCGGCGTGGATGGAGAGCTCGCGCACGAACCGATCCGCGGTCTCCTTGCTGGGCTTCTTCTCGAATCGAGCGAAGAGCTTCTCCACCGTCTGGTGGTCTTTCTTCAAAAGGGCAAGGGCGTCCATGTCTCCTCCTGGACGCTCAAGCTGTTCACGCGAGGGTCAGGCGTCCAGCAGCCCGTGCCGCGCCGCCAGGCGCACCAGGTCGGTCGCAGAGTGCACGTGCAGCTTGCGCATGATCCGCCCGCGGTGCGTCTCGACCGTGCGCTTGCTGATGCAGAGCTGGGAGGCGATGTCCTGGTTCGAGAGTCCCCGCACGGCCAGATCGAAGATCTCCCGCTCGCGCTGGGTGAGCCCGCGCAGCGGCGTGTCGGGACCGCGGCCGGTGCGGCGCATCCGCATGTATTCCTCGAGCACCACGCGCGAGATGCCCGGGCCCAGGTACGCCTGGCCGCGCGCGACCGATCGGATCGCC
>DATFUN010000066.1:0-5390 GCA_035260805.1 Myxococcales bacterium
CCTTCCTTGCGGTGGTCAGCAGTTGGCCGGAAACGGTAGCGGTGGCCGTCGAACGTCGCTTGCCCCTCACCGAGCAACTGCCGCAGCGCGCGCTGGAGCGGCTGCTGCGCGGCCTGGCCGAGATGGAGCTGGCCCGCCAGCTGTTTCAGCGTGAGCCCGTGGCCGTGCGCATCGCGCAAGGCGGCGGACACCGCGTCGATCTGGACTTCCATGGGGGGAACCTAGTTCTTTTCGCCGCCGCCGTCGCCCGGGGTGCGGTAGCCGGGCACGTTCTTGGCCAGGAAGGTGTGGAGCGACGTCTTCAGCTCCGGGGGCATCTCCCGCGCCAGCTTGTGCCTGCACAGGCTGCGCGTCGCCTTGTAGGTGCGCACGAACGTGATGCAGGGCGGGCAGAGCGACAAGTGCGCTTCCAGCGCCTCCGCGCGCTCCGGAGTGAGCGCTCCGTCGATGTACTCGCCGAGGAGTTCGACGCAGTCGGCGCAGTGCTCGAGGGGATTGGCCAACGTTTCCGTCCTGCAGGTGGGTGGAAGTATGAACGACGCTACCTTAACCGGACCACGAGGAAAAGATGCACCTGCCTCGGCGCCGATTCGATCATTCTCCGAAGAACTCGCCAAGTTTTTCCCGCAGCGCCAGCCGGGCCCGGTGCAGCCGGCTCTTGACCGCCGGGACCGTCAGGTCGAGGGCACCCGCGATTTCCTCGTTGGAAAGCCCGTCGACGTCCTTGAGCAGGAACACCGTCCGGTAATCCTCAGGCAAGCCGGCGACCGCCTGGTCGATCGCCGTCCCCAGTTGCCGATCCATCATCTTTTCGTCGGCGCGCTGCGACCAGTCGCTGCGCGGAGGCGGGTCTAGATAGCCTTCCGCCGAGAAGCGAGGTCCTTGGAGCTCCAACGGCTGGTCGGTCAGGGCGTCCGGGGCGCGGCGCTTGCGGCGCAGGCGCATGAGCGCGCTGTTCGCCGCGATGCGGTACAGCCAGCTGGAGAACTGCGCCTCCCCGCGGAAGTTGGGCAACTTCTGGTAGGCGTTGAGGAAGGCTTCTTGCAGCACTTCCTGGGCGTCCGCCTCGCTGCCCGTCATGCGCAGCGCGAGACGGTAGAGCTGGCGCTGGTGCCGTCCGACCAGCTCGGCAAAAGCGGCCGCATCGCCCGCCTGGGCCTTCCGGACGAGCTCGACGTCCGGAACCTGTCCGGGTTGATCCTGCTCCCGCTGTTCAGCGGGGGCGGTCCGTGTGGGGGTGTCTGCCATGAAAGGGGCGCAGACCCTAGAGCAGCCGGAGTAGGGGGTCAAGCCCGGCACGGCACGGCGGAACCGGATGGTTCTACGGGAAGATCTTGCCCGGGTTGAGCAGGTCATCCGGGTCGAAGGCGCGCTTCAACCGCTTTTGCAGGGCGACCACCGCCTCCCCCTGTTCCTTCCGCAGGAACCGCCGCTTGGCGAGCCCCACCCCGTGCTCGCCGGTGATGGTGCCCCCGAGCCGGATGGCGGTCTCGATCACCTCGTCGATGGCGGCCTCGCCGCGCCCCCGCTCGTCGGCGCTGCGGAAGAGCAGGTTTACGTGAAGATTGCCGTCCCCCGCGTGCCCGTAGCTCGCGGTGGGGAACCCGTGCTTCTCGCCGATGCTCCGGACCGCGCGGATCATTTCGATGAGCTGCCCGCGCGGGACGGCCACGTCCTCGCTGATCTTGAACGGCCGGATGTCCGTCAGCGCGACGCTCACCATCCGCCGCGTCTCCCAGAGCTTGCGGCGCTGCGCCTCGTCCTGGGCGGCGAGGACCTCCAGGGCGCCCTGGGCCGTGCACAGCTCCCCCGAGCGCGCCAGCTCTTCGGTCACGCCGTCGCCGTAGCCGTCGTGCTCGACGAGGAGCGCGCCGCCCACTCCCTCGGGGAACTTGAACGGGGCCCGCGGGCCCACCGCGCGCATCACGGTGCCGTCGAACAGCTCGCAGGCGCGCGGCAACAGGCCCGCGTCGAAGATGGCCTGCACGGCGCCCGCCGCGGCGTCCTCGTCGGGGAAGAGGGCGAGAAGCGTCTCGACCCGGCGCGGCAGCGGGATCAGCTTGAGCGTCGCCTCGGTGATCACCGCCAGCGTCCCCTCGCTGCCCACCAGGAGGTGCGTCAGGTCGTACCCGGCGACCCCCTTCCAGCTCCGGTGTCCCGTGCGCACCACGGTCCCGTCCGGCAGGACGGCCTGCAGCGCCAGCACGTAGTTGGAGGTCACACCATATTTCAGCGCGCGGGGGCCGCCCGCGTTGTGCGCCAGGTTTCCGCCGATGCTGCACATCGCCTGCGAGTTCGGATCCGGC
Organism: Myxococcales bacterium; assembly: GCA_035260805.1. Classification (GTDB taxonomy): domain Bacteria; phylum Myxococcota; class Myxococcia; order Myxococcales; family 40CM-4-68-19; genus VBKO01. The sequence continues at coordinate 2,307 of DATFUN010000066.1, forward strand.
GGGTAGAACAGCCCCTGCTCCTCGACCGCCTTCTGCAGGGTCTCCAGCACGACGCCGGGCTGCACCACGCAGACCATGTCGGCGCGCGAGACCTCCACGATGCGGTCCAGCTTCTCCAACGAAAGGACGATGCCGCCTTTCTCCGCCAGCGCCCCGCCGCTCTTCCCGGTGCCCGCGCCGCGCGGGACCACCGGCAGCCGCTTCTCGCGGGAGTAGCGGAGCACCGCCACCACGTCCTCCACGCTGCGCGCCAGCACCACCGCCTGGGGCGGGTAACGGCCCAGGCCGCTCTCGTCGCGCTCGTAGGGAGCGGCACGCTCTCCTTCGGGGAGGACGGCCGCGCCGGGAACCAGGGCCGACAGCTCGGAGACCAGGCTCATCCGAACACCTCCACCGCGCTGCCCGTCATCGCGAACGGCGCCTCGGCGGCCAGGAACCGGACCACCTGCGCGACCTCGCGCGGCTCCATCTCCGGCGGAAAGGGGGTCTTCGCAAGCATCTGCGTGTCCACGCTCCCCGGAAGGACCACGGCGCAGAAGACGCCCTGCTCCCGCCCTTCCTCCGCCAGGGACTTGATGAAGCCGGTCAGGCCCCACTTGCTCGCGTTGTACGCCGCCGCGTGCGGAGTGCCCAGCGTTCCGGAGATCGAGCCGATCGCCACGATGCGCCCGCGCGTGCGGCGGAGCGCCGGCCAGCCTGCCTTGGCGCAGAGGAACGCGCCTTTCAGGTTCACGCCGAGCACGCGGTCCCATTGCGCTTCCGTGAACTCCTCGACGGGTCCACGCTCCAGCACGCCGGCGTTCAGCACCAGGACGTCGGGCGGACCGAGACGGCGCTCCACCTCCCCGAAGAAGCGCGCTACCTCGGCCGAATTCGAGACGTCGCATCTCTGGCTGAACGCGCCGGGCGGGCCTTCCGGAGCTGCGCGGGAGGCGCACACCGCGAGGCGCCCCCCGGCCGCCGCGAGCTCTTCGGCACAGGCCCGGCCGATGCCGCGCGAGGCACCGCTGACCACGCACACTTTTCCCTGCAGGGCCACCTACCCCTCCGCGCGGCGCGCCAGGCTCGCGCGCAGCTCGGGGTCCTTCTCGAAGGAGCCCGCCCAGGCCTCCACGCTCACGCGGCTCTGCCGGCGGCGCGGGCCTCGCACCTGCATGCAGGCGTGCTCCGCCGTGATCACCACGCCGGCGCCCAGCGGCAGGAGCGCCTCCATCACCGAGGCGCACAGCTTCTGCACCAGGTTCTCTTGAAGAATCAGGCGGTGCGAGAGCGCGTCGACCGCCTCGGCGATCTTCCCGAAGCCGACCAGGTGCCGATCGGCGACGTAGCCGACCGCGGCGCTTCCCTTGTAGGGCAACAGGTGGTGCGGGCACATCGAGTGGAAATCGAGCTGCGACACGATCACCAGCTCGCCTTTCTTCGGCGCCGGCACCAGCGAGCTGCGCAGCGCGGCCACCGGGTCCTTGCCGTACCCGTCGAGAAGATCTTCGACCCACGCCTTCGCCACGCGCTCCGGCGTTCCGCGCGTCTCGGCGTCCAGCTCCGCCCCGGAGGCGACGAGGAGGTCAGCGATGGCGCGAACGAGAGCCTCGCGATCGGGCGTGCGCGCCGGGCGGTCGGGCAGCATCAGAGGTACCCCGCAGGTCCCCGGTAGGCGACGGAAAACCCGGGGATCTCCCAGATGCGCACCTCGACCAGACCGGGGAGCCTGCCCTGCAGGCGGCTCCAGCACCACGCCGCGACGGTCTCGGCGGTGGGGTTTTCGATGAAGTCGTTCAGGTTGGCGTGGTCGCACTTGGCCAGGATGTGCTCCTGGACCGCCTTCTCCACATCGCCCAGGTCGACGAAGATGCCGGTGTACGGGTCCGGCTCGCCCCGCAGCGTCACGGCGAGCTTGTAGTTGTGGCCGTGCAGGTTGGCGCATTTGCCCTGGTAACGGGGCAACCGGTGCGCCGCGGCGAAGGTGAACTCGGCCTGCATCTCGTGCATGGACACCTCGTTAGCACGGACTGCGTTCGATGCGCGGGAGGGGCAGCCGCTTCCGGGAGCAATCGGCGGCAGGCCGTGGGCGATTCGAGCGATTTTGGAATCGTTCTCCCGCGAGGAGCGTCTACTGGCCGCGGCGGGAGGAGGATTGCCTTGAAGAATGACCAGGCCCGAGCCCTGCTCCATCCCGTGAGCGCTTCCGGCGCCTTGGTGGATGTCTACGCCGAGGCCCCGCTGCCGACCCGGCACGGACTGTTCCGCGTGTACGTGTTCCGCGAGCGCGGGACGGACAAGGAGCACGTGGCGGCCGTGAAGGGCGAGGTCCGCGGGCGCGAAGGAGTTCCGGTGCGCGTGCACAGCGAGTGCCTCACCAGCGAGATCCTCGGCAGCCTGAAGTGCGACTGCCGGGACCAGCTCGAGCACGCGCTCGCCCTGATCGGCTCCGCGCCCTGCGGCGTGTTGCTCTACCTGCGCCAGGAGGGCCGGGGCATCGGTCTCGGGAACAAGATCCGCGCCTACGCCCTGCAGGCGCGCGGCGCCGACACCTACGAGGCCAACCGCGCCCTCGGATTCGCGGATGACCTGCGGCGGTACGACGTGGCCGCATCGATCCTGAAGCAGCTCGGCGTCGTCTCGGTGGATCTCGTCACCAACAATCCGCTCAAGATCTCCGGGCTGGAGAAGGAAGGCGTCCGCGTCCGCGCACGCATCCCCTCCGTCGCTCCCTTGAACCCGCACAACGCCGGCTACCTCCGCACCAAGCGCGACCGCACCGGCCACCTCATCGAGCTGTTCGCGGACGAAAGCAGCGCCTAGAGCCCAACTCTCGGGGCGCCGGGCCTCAAACCCACAGTGGCGGGACCTGCGGTGGCAGGGCGCATCGGGTCCGCGCATGTGTGCCCGGCTGCGGTTGCATCCGGGACATCGGGCGTACGAACCTGCCAGGGCCTCCTCTGACCGCTCGAGGGAAACGACATGCGTCCTGCTCTCGTGGCTGTGCTCGTCGGTGCCCTGTTCGTGGCCGGTGCTCGCGGCGCCTCGGCGCAGAGCTCTTCCGATCAGGCTCGCGGCGTCCCTGGGAGGCTGCTCTACGGCGGG
>DATFUN010000067.1:0-10197 GCA_035260805.1 Myxococcales bacterium
CGACGTGCCGCGGCGTGACCTCGTTACTGCGTCGCGCACCGAGCCTGCCCCACTGCTCACTAGCGCCGTCGGCGCTTTGGCATCGGCCGAGAACGTCGGGATCGCGGTTCAACCGGTTGAACCAGATGTCTCCTTGTCGACAAACGCCGAGGGGTCGAATCAGTCCAACGCTATGCGCGTGGCCCGGGCGTCATCCTGCGCCAGGCCGGTCCGACGCGACTCTGACGAGCCGCTGACGGAGGAACTGTCGCGGCTCCATGTCACCGTGTCTCGCCGGTTCCTCGAGAAGCTGGAGGCGGCGCGCGCCACGCTCTCCCATGCCCGGCCTGGAGCGAGCACCGAGGACATCTTGGAAGCGGGACTCGATCTCGTTTTGCAGCGCGCCGCCAAGCGCAAGGGCCTCGTCGAGAAGCCACGGCAGGGGACGTCATCGGCAAATCCGTCAACCCTGACCGCGGCGGTAAAGCGCGAGGTCTGGACCAGAGATCGTGGCCGGTGCCAATGGCCAATCGAATCCGGGGGCATCTGCGGATCTACTTTCAGGGTGGAGTTCGACCATCGGATTCCGCGGGCCCGGGCCGGCCCTTCGACGGCGGACAACGTCCGGCTGCTCTGCAGATTTCACAACGACCTCGCCGCGCGGCGCGCCTTCGGCGACGAGTGGATGGACCGGTTCACGGGAAATGAAGCAGGGCAGCGAGAGCGAGACAGGGCCTGGAGCGGCTGAGGACCGCGGGCGAGAAACGCTAGCCGAGGTATGCGCCGCCGTTCACGTGCAGCGACTGCCCGGTGATGTAGCGCGCCCCCGGCCCGGCGAGGAAGCGGACCGCGGCGGCGATGTCCTGCGGCGAGCCGAAGTGGCCCACCAGCGTCTTGCTGGACTGGTGGTGCTGCGGACGCTTGGTGCCCGGGGCGCGCACGGTGTCGATGATGCCCGGCACCACGCAGTTGGCGGTGATCCCGTCGGCGGCGAGGTCGTTGGCGAGCCCCTTGGTGAAGCCGATCAGCCCGGACTTGGCGGCGAGCACGTGGGCGCGGTCCTTCGCGCCGCTGTGCGCGCTCATGCCGCCGATGTTGACGATGGCGCCGGAGCCGCTCGCCTTGAGGTGGGGAAGCGCGGCCTTCACCGTGAGGAAGGCGCCCTCGAGGATCACGGAATGGACTGCGCGCCAGTCGGCGAGCGACACCGACTCGAACGGCTTCTCCGGCCGGATCGCGGCGTTGTTGACCAGGATGTCGATACGGCCCAGGCGCTCGACGGCGGCGGTGGCCATGCGCTGGACCGCCGCTTCGTCGGAGACGTCGGCCATGACGGCCAGCGCCTTGCCTCCGCGAGACTCGATCTCGGCGACCACCGCGTCCACCTCGGCGCGGCTCGCGCGACCGTTCACCGCGACGGCGGCGCCGGCGTCGGCGAGCGCGAGCGCGATGGCCCGGCCGATGTTGCGGCCTGCCCCCGTGACGATGGCCACCCGGCCGGCAAGCTCGTTGCTCATGGAAGGAACCTCACCCTCGCAGGACGCTCAAGTCCACCGGACCGTCCCACAAAGCGCGGGCCAGGGCGAGCACCGGCGCGATGCGCTCCTCGGACCAGCCGCCGGCGCGCGCGTTGCTGCGAAGCTTCTCTTCGAGATCGGCGCGAGCGAGCGGCTCGCGCGCTCCGCCGCGGAGATGCGGTTGCCGCTCCTCGAGAAAGCGTCCGTCCGCGAGCCGCGCCCGCAAATGGCCGGTGTACTCGAACGGGTACGGATTCGACGCGTCGATCTGGTAACGGACCTTCGCCGCGAGGGAGCGGACCGAGGGCTCCATCACGGCCTCGTCCGTGAAGGCATCGAGCCCGAGGTTTCCCCGAGCGAGGGCCGCGGCGATGCAATACGGCGCGGAGAATTTCCCTGCGTAGCCGTTCGGCGGCCGGTGCTTTTCTGCGAGCGGCTCCCAGAGCCGGTGGACGGTGCCCTCGGCCACCTCGGCGACCAGCTCGACGATGCTCTCCACGGCAACGCGCTTGCCGAGCCGGCGCGCGCAATCGACGTAGGGCTGGATCATCGTTCCGCAGGGATACGGCTTGAAGGCCAGCCCCGCCATCAGCCAGCGCTCGCCGAATCCGTCGAGCAAGGCGCCGTAGTTTCCCTCGCTGGTGCGCGCGAACCCGGCGAACAGCCCGTGCGTACCTTCGAAGACGGTGCGCGGACCGCGGAACCCGGCGCGCCCGAGCAGCGCCGCCCGGAGGCCCGACTGCGCTGCCCACCCAGGGTGCATGCGCTTCGTCCAGCTGCCCTCGGCGAGGTACTCGATGATGCCGCCGGCCATCGAGCCGGCGACGCCCAGCGCATCGACCAGCCGCCCGGGCTCGAGCCTCAGGGCCGCACCGGCGCCAGCGGCCGCCGCCACCGCGCCGAACACCGAAGTCGGGTGGAAGCCCGCCTTGTGCACCGCCTTCGGTACCACCAGGCTCAAGCGGCAGATCGTCTCCACACCGGCGGCGATGCCGAGGAGTGCCGAGGCGCCGTCGAGGCCCTCCTGCTCCGCCGCGGCGAGGACGGCGGGAACGATGACGGCGCCCGCGTGGACCGGCCCGCCCTCGAAGGTGTCGTCGAAGTCCTCCCCGTGCGCGGCGGTCCCGTTGACGAAGGCGGCCGCCGCGGCGCCGAGCTGCCCTGGATGACCGATGGCCGTGGCGCGCCCGGGGTCGGACCGAAACGCCGACAGCGCAGCGCGAACGTAGTCGGTGCCGCGCGCGAAGAGGCAAAGGCCGATGACGTCGAGGAGCAGCCGCTCGCAGGTGTCGCGCACCGCGGGAGGCAAGCGCGCGGCGTCCAACGCGGCGATGCGCTCGGCGAGGGCTTCCGCGACCGGCCGGGCGCCCTGCATCAGTAGTGCCTCACGCGCAGACCCCCGCCCAGCCCCGGAACGCGGTTGGCCGCGGCGATCACCGCCGAAGTGAGGATCAACATGGTCAGCCCGAGCACCGCGATGGCAGCGAGATCGCCGCTCTCGTTCAGATCGAAGATGAGGACCGAGAGCACCTTCGTCTCCGAGGTGAAGAGGATGGCCGCCGCGGACAGCTCGCGCACCACGGCGACGAAGACGAAGCACCAGGTGGCGATCAGCGAAGGCCCGAGCAGGGGGGCGGTCACGTCGCGCAAGGTCCTCAGACGCGAGGCGCCGAGGATCCGGCTCGCTTCCTCCAGCTCGGGCGAGACCGCCCGGAAGGCCGCCTGCAGTTGCTGATACGCCGCGGGCAGCTCGATGGTCACGTACGCGAGGAGCAGGATCCAGAGCGTCCCGTACAGCACGACGGGTCCCCGCGTGTACGCGAGGAACAGCCCCACTCCGAGCGCGATGGCGGGAATGGCGATCGGCGCGGTGGCCAGGAAGGCCAGCACGCGGTGCCCCCGGATCGCCGCGCGCGCCGTCAGGTAGGAGATCACCAGCGCGAGCAGCGCGCCCGAGGTGGCCGCCGCGAGCCCCAGCAGGAAGGTGTTCTTCAGCGCGAGCCGGGTGGCCGACAGCTCGAGGAACACGAATCGGAGGTGGTCGAGAGTGAAGGTCTGCACGGTCAGCGGCTGGGAGGGGATGCGCGAAAAAGCCGCATTGAGGAGCGCGAGGTAGGGAAGGAAGACGGGCAGGGACAGCACGGCGAGGCACAGCGCGAGCGCGGGCCAGCGCAGGACTCCCAGCGGCACGGGCCGCGGCGGTCCGCTCCTTCCGCCGACCACCGTGTATCCGCGCCGTCCGAGGATCGCCGACTGCGCGCGCAGGAGCAGGACGGTCAAGACCAGGAGCGGAAGCGATGCGGCGGCCGCCAGCTCCGGCTTGGGCGGGTACTGGAACAAGCTCCAGATCTTCGTCGTCATCGTGTGGAAGCCCGCCGGCAACGCCAGGATGCCCGGCGCTCCGAAGAGCGTCAGCGCTTGCAGGAACGCGATCAGCGCCCCGGCGGCCAGCGCGGGGAGCGCGAGCGGAATGGTCACCCGCCGCGCCGTGCAAAAGGCGCTCGCGCCCAGCATGGCCGACGCGTCCTCCAACTCGCCGGGAATCCGATCGAGGGCGTTGGCCACGAGCACGAAGACGTACGGGAACGTGTAGCAGGAGACGACGAGGACCAGCCCGTGCAGCGTGTACACGTTGAACAGCACCTCGTCCGGACCGGCGCCGGTCGAGGCCCGGTGGAGCTGGTTCAAGAGCCCGCTGTTCGGCGCCGCCAGGAGCTCCCAGGCGATCGCGCCCAGAAATGGCGGCGTCACGAACGAAGCCATGATCAGGAAGCGCACCGTGCGCCGCAGCGGCATGTCCGTTCGCGCCACGAGCCAGCCCAGCGGCGCCGCCACCAGGCAACAGACAAGGCCCACAGAGACGGCGAGCGTGAGGGTGGTGATGAGCGGCTCGAGGAAGGCCGCGTCGCTGAAGAGCAGCCGGAAGTTGGCCAGCGTGAAGCCCCCTCCCCGCCCGGTGAAGGCGAAGACCACGAGCCATCCGATGGGCAGGAGGACGAGCAGGCACAGCGCCAGCGCGAACACCGCCAGGATGGCGCCCGAGAGATCGCGGCGGGCCCGCCAGGGCAGTGCGCGCGGCGCCACTGCTCAGACCTTGAAGTACTTGCTGTAGCGCGCCTTGATCTCGTCGGCCTGCTTCTCGACCGCCGCGGGATCGTCCTTCATCACCTTGATCTCCCGCAATGGCTTGCGGCCCGGCTTCTCCTTCACCAGCGCATGCATGGAGCGCAGCCCGCCGGAATCGACCATCAGCTGCTGCGCCTGGACCGAAAAAAGGAAGCTCTGCAGGAGGCGCGCCGCGTTCGGGTGAGGCGCGTCCTTCAGCACGCCGGAGGGGCCGACGATCAGCGGCGTCCCCTCGGCCGGGTAGACGATCTCGACCGGCTCGCCCTTCTCCTTGAGCTGGAACAGGTTGTACTCGTTGCCGTCGGCCATGATCGCCCGTTCGCCCAGCGCGAGCTTCTTGGGTGGATCGGCCGAGGACTGCACCTGCATGACCTTCTGCTTGGCCAGCTTCTCGAGGTACTCCCAACCCAGGTCGCGCGAGATCTGGAAGGTGGCGGTCATGATGGTGCCGCTGTACCCGGGATGGCCCTTGACGATCTTGCCGGACCACTTCGGATCGAGCAGATCGGCGAAGCTCTTCGGGGCCTCCTCGGGCTTCACCAGCCTGGTGTTGTAGCCGATCACGCTGAGCCACACCCGCCAGCTGGCGAACTGGCCGTCCGGATCCTTGTGCTCCGGCGGGTAGTGGAGCGCGACGTCCTCCGGGACGTACGGCGCCAGGATGCCGTCGCGTTTCCAGACGATGAAGTGCGCGGCGTCCGAGCTGTTCACCACGTCCACCGCGTGGATGTTGCTCGCATACTCCTGCCCGATGCGCTGGAAGATCCGCTCGCCGCCCGAGCGCTCCACGCGCATCTCGATGCCCGGGTACTTCGCTTCGAACGCCTTGGCGATGCGCTCGGCGACCGGCAGGTCGACCGCGGTGTACCAGATGGCCTTGCCTTCCTTCTTCGCCGCCTCGATCAGCTCGGGCGTGACCTTGCCCGGCGCAGGGCCCGCCGCGCCCGCCGCCGTGGCCGAAAGCAGCACGAGCACGGCCACCGTGAGATCCCCGCGCCTGCCGACGTTCGGTCGCCGCATCGAGCCTCCCCGTTGCCTTCAGGATACCAGCGCCCGGCACCGGTCGGGCGGTAGGGTCAACCACACCGAAGCGCCGGGGGCGAACCGATCTCCCGGGGCCGCGGTGATCCGGAGCTGCGTCCCGTCGGGCGCCTCGACCACGTAATCGCGGGCGCCGCCGAGAAAGACGTTGCGAACCACCTTGCACTGGACCGCGTTGGCGGCGGCCGGCCGGGTGGCGTGATTGGAGATGCCGATCTCGTGCTGGCGGATGGAGACGGCGACCTCCGCTCCGAGGGCGAGAGCGGCGCCCCGGCACTCGATCGGCGTCCCGGCGAACGAGACGTGCGTCGCATCGACCGCCCGGCCGCGCAGGATGTTGCTGCCGCCGAGGAAGCGCGCCACGAACTCGGAGCACGGCCGGTCGTAGACCTCCTCGGGAGTGCCGACCTGCTCGATCCGCCCGGCGTTCATCACCGCGATCCGGTCGGCGGTCGTCATCGCCTCGCCCTGGTCGTGGGTGACGTAGATGCTGGTGTAGCGGTAGGCGTCGTGCAACCGGCGCACCTCGAAGCGCATCTCCTCGCGTAGATTGGCGTCGAGGCTGGAGAGCGGCTCGTCGAGCAGCAGCGTCTCCGGCTCGACGATCAGCGCACGGGCGAGTGAAACGCGCTGCTGCTGCCCGCCGGACAGCTCGCCCGGGTACCGCTCGGCAAACGGGGCGAGGCGCGTGGTCGCCAGGAGGGCGGACACTTTCCGGGCGATGGTGGCCCGATCGATCTTCCTCACCCGCAGGCCGTAGGCCACGTTCTCGGCGACTGTCATGTGCGGCCAGAGCGCGTGCGTCTGGAAGACCATCGAGACGTTCCGCTGGTCGGGCGGCAGGGCGCGCCCGGGCGAGGACACCACGCGGTCGCCGATCAGGATCTCGCCCGCGGTGGGCTCGATGAACCCGGCGACCAGGCGCAGCGCAGTCGTCTTCCCGCACCCCGAGGGCCCGAGCAGGCAGACCATTTGCCCGTGCCCGACCTCCAGCGACACGCCGTCGAGGGCGGTCTGGTCGCCGAAGCGCTTGGTGAGCGCGCGCAGGATGACCGACGACACGGCGGCTCCTACTTGCCGGTGAACACCGGCTTGCGCTTCTCCAGGAACGCCTTGCGACCTTCCACGTAATCCTGGCTGGCGAAGCAGCCGGCGACGAGCTCGGCGGCGCGCTTCAGGTCGCGCTCGCTCTCGGGCTTGAGCACCTCCAGCGAGATCTGCTTGATGGCATCCACCGTGAGCGGCGCGTTGGCCGCCACGCCGTCGGCGTACTCGCGGACCGCGGAAGCGAGTCCCTCATCGGGAACGACGCGGTTGACGAGCCCCATCGCCAGCGCCTCGGCCGCGCCGAACTGGCGCGCGCTGAAGAAGACGTCCTTGGTATGGGAGGGCCCGATGGTGTCGATGAAGCGCTTCAGCCCGGGGTAGCCGTACCCGAGGCCGAGCTTCGCCGCGGGCAGGCCGAAGCGGGAACCCTCCGAGCAGAAGCGCAGATCGCAGCAGACGGCGAGATTGAGCCCGCCGCCGAGACAGTATCCCTGGATCATGGCGATGGTCGGCTTGGGGTAGGTCGCGACGCCCGAGTATACCTTCTCGGTGGCCGCGTTGTAGCGCTCCACCGCCTCGCGCGTCGCCCGCTCGTCCTCGAACTTCGAGATGTCCGCACCGGACACGAAGGACTTGCCGCCCGCCCCCGCCAGGATGACCACGCGGATCTCGCCATCCCTGGCGAAGTCATCCAGGATGCGCGCGGCGGCTTGCCACATCTCGAGCGAGACGGCGTTGTGGCGCTCGGGGTTGTTGAAGATCATCGTTCCGACGCGCCCCTCTTTGCGGGCGAGCATCTTGTCGCTTGAATCCATGCAGTTCTCCCTCAGACGACCTTGTCCCGGCGCAGCCGCTCGATCTCCGCGTCCGAGAAACCGAATTCGCGCAGCACCTCGGCAGTGTGCTCGCCCCGGCCCGGGGGCGGCGCCACCATCTGGGACGGCGTGCGGCCCAGGCTGACCGGCTGCCCGACCACGCGCAGCGTGCCGCGCTCGGTCGCGATCTCGCGCACGATGCCCAGGTGCTTGACCTGGGGGTCGGCGAACACCTTGTCGATGGTGTGGATGGGCCCGCAGGGGACGCCCGCCTGGTTGAGCCGCTCGACCCATTCGGCGCTGGAGCGGCCGGCCAGGTACGTCTCCAGCTCCCCGTTCAGCGCGTCGCGGTTCTTCAGGCGCGCCGAGGCGGTGGCGTACTCGGGCCTGTCCATCAGCGCTTCCGCTCCGATGGCGCGGCACAGCCGTTCCCACATGGCGCCGCCCACCGCAGCGATGTTGATGTGGCCGTCGCGCGTCTTGAAGACGCCCGTCGGAATGCTGGTCGGGTGGTTGTTGCCCGCCTGCGGTGGAACCTCGCCCGCGTTGAGCCAGCGAGACGCCTGGAAGTCGAGCATGAAGATCTGCGACTCGAGGAGCGAGGTGGTCACTTCCTGGCCCTTGCCCGACTGCTCGCGCTCGAGCAGCGCGACCAGGATGCCGAGCGCGCAGAACAGGCCGGCGGTGAGATCGGCGACGGGGATGCCGACGCGCATCGGCCCGCGTCCCGGCTCGCCGGTGATCGACATCAGGCCACCCAGGCCCTGCGCGATCTGGTCCACGCCCGGCCGATCGCGATACGGGCCGTCCTGGCCGAAGCCGGAGATGCTCGCGTAGACGAGCCGCGGATTCAGCTTGCTGAGCGCCGGATAGTCGATGCCGAGGCGCTTCTTCACCTCGGGCCGGAAGTTCTCCACCACCACGTCGGCCTTGGCCGCCAGGCGGCCGAAGACCGCCACCCCGTCCGGCGATTTCAAGTCCAGCGCGATGCCGCGCTTGTTGCGATGCAGGTTCTGGAAGTCGGGCCCCTCGCGTGGTCCGCCCGCCGGATCGCCGGCCTCCAGGTGCTCGGGGACTTCGACCTTGATCACGTTCGCGCCCCAGTCCGCGAGCTGGCGGACGCAGGTCGGGCCGGCCCGGACGCGGCTGAGATCGAGCACGGTGAAGCGGGCGAGCGCCGCCGACGCCTGCGGGACAGCCATGCACACAACTCGCATCAATCCTTTCGCACGGTCAACAGCACCATCGGGACCCGCCTCGTTCGATCCCGGTCATCGGGACGCAGGGTACGGATCGCGAAACACGAGCAGCCGGCCCTTTCCCGGATCGCAGAGCCAGGCGTTCCCCTGATCGTCGGCTGCGACGCAGTGTGCCTGCGGCGCGGTAGCAGCCGTGCCGAGCACGGAAAGCTCTCCGCGAGCTCCGACGCCCACCACGGTGAGGGTCGCCGCCTGCGCGCCGGGGACGTACAGGTGCGACAGCTTCCGCGAGAACGCGATCACGTCCACGCCCTTCCCCGCCGGCGCGCGGCCGACCGGCTTGCCGCCGTGCTCCACGTCCAAGGTCACCGCGGCCCCTTCCGTGCACCCGACGAAGGCGAGGCCGCGCGTTTCATCCACGGCCAGTCCACGCGCGCCCTGGCAACCGTTGTTCCAGCGAGAGACGATCGCGCGCGAGCGCAGGTCGATGGCGACCGTCACGTCGTGCCAGGTATTCGCGTACGCGCGGCGGCGGGGAACGTCGATCTCGAGCGACTCGGGCCCGTCGGCGACCTCGATCTTCCCGGCAAGGACCAGCTTCGGGGGCGCCTTGCCCTCCAGCCGGTAAGTCTCGATCGCCTTGGCGCCCGGCTCGGTCACCCACACCTCGCCGAGCGGCGCCACCCAGCGGACGTAGTCGGGCACGGCCCCGAGCGTCACGCGCGCCACGATGCGCATGGAAGCAGGATCGACGACCATCAGCGCACGTTGGCCGCGATCGGAGGCGAAGAGCAGCCCGTCGCCACCGTCGGCGGAGGTGGTTCCCTCCGAATGCCCGCGACCGCCCTCGCCCGACGCGGTGAAGCCGGCGATCGCCTCGACCGCGCGGCTCTCGGGGTCGGCGAGGTACAGGCGCCCGGAGCGGCCGCCAGGGACCAGGAGCTTGTGCAGCTCGGGCGAGTAGCGCAGGTCGTCGAAGCCGATGCTCCCGCCGGCATCGGGCAAGGCAAGCGGCTCGACGGTACCGGCCGCGGCGAGAAGGATCGGGAGAACGAGGAACGTCGCAGTCATTGCTTCCTCCGTGCGCTGGGGAACCCGGGCGAGCATGACCCGGCCCGCTTCAATTTCCATTTCAAACCTGCAATATTGATCTCGCGCAGTCTGTAAACGACCGGAAGGGGGACCATGATGAGGCGATTCGTTCCTGCAGTCATGTGGGTTGCGATGGCGGGTTGCGCGACGGCGTCCTCGCAGCCGGAACCGTCGAAGGCGGCGGTGGCGCCGGAGAGGTTCCAGGCGAAGATGGATGCGCGCAGCGAAGTCCCCCCGCCGAACCTCGACGGCGCGTTGCCCGTGGGCCTGGCGGACTTCACCGTGACCGGGATGACGGTGGCCTACAAACTCAACGCCTCGGGCCTGACCAGCGCGCCGGCGGCGGCCCACATCCACCTGGGCGCGCCGGGAGTGGCGGGG
>DATFUN010000068.1:0-8464 GCA_035260805.1 Myxococcales bacterium
CGATCGCCCCGCCCGGAGGACGGGCATGTTCGCCGCACTGGTTGCCGCAGCAGCAGCCGCCGCCGCTCCGCAGGGGCAGAAGGTCTGGACGGAGGCGCCGGCCACCGCGGCGCGCCCGACGGCTCCGCCGCAGTCCATCGCGCAGCTGGTGAAGCAAGCCATGCCGGCGGTGGTCGGCATCGTGGCCGTCACCGCCCGTGGAGAGCCTCAGGACCCGTTCCACGACTTCCTGGAGCGGATGTACGGCTCGGGCGGCGAGCGCGAGCAGCCGGTCCGCGGCATCGGCACCGGCTTCTTCATCCGATCCGACGGGCTCCTGGCTACCAACGGACACGTGGTCGAGGGCGCCACCGAGATCACCGTGCAAGTGGGCGAGGACGAACGCGCGCTCCGAGGCGTGCTGGTCGGGAAGGACGAGGCGACCGACCTCGCCCTGGTGAAGGTCGAAGGTGGACCGTTCCCGGTGCTCGGCCTGGGCGACAGCGAGGGGCTGGAGGTCGGGGAGTGGGTGGTCGCGATCGGCAACCCGTTCGGGCTGTCCCGCTCGGTGACCACCGGGATCGTCTCCTACAAGGGGCGCCGCGACGTGAACCCCTCCGGCCGGCCCGGCTATTACGACTTCATCCAGACCGATGCGGCGATCAATCCCGGCAACTCCGGCGGGCCGCTGCTCGACGCGCACGGCGCGGTGGTGGGGATCAACGCAGCCGTGAACCCCGCCGGGCAAGGCATCGGGTTCGCCATCCCCATCCACATGCTGAAGGAGATCGCGCCGCAGCTGGAGAAGGGGCACGTGGTGCGGAGCTGGATGGGCATGTCCGTGCAGGACCAGCTGGGCCCCGACCTGGCCGAGTGGTTCGGCGTGCCGGGCGGCAAGGGCGTGGTGATCACCGACGTAATGGAGGGCGGACCGGCGGCGCGCGCCGGGCTGCGCCCGGGCGACGTGGTGGTCTCCTTCGAAGGAGACCACGTCGGCGAGAGCTACCGCCTGCGCTGGCTCACTGCGAACGCGGGGCCTGGCCGGACGGTGCGGATGGGCGTCTGGCGCGAGCGCAAGCTGCGTACCGTGGCGGTGGCGCTGGCCGAGAAGCCGGGCGAGACCGCGGTCGAGCGGCCGGTCCGGGTGGCGGCGGGCCGCAAGGGTCAGGAGCCGTTCGGGCTGTCCGTCGAAGAACAGCCGGGCCGGCCCGGGCTGCGCGTCTCTTCGGTCGACCTGCGCAGCACCGCCTACCGGGCGGGGCTGCGGGAGGGGGACGTGGTGGTCGACGTGGACGGGCAGCCGGTGCACGACCGCGCGGCCTTCCGCAGGGCGGTCGCCGGCGGGGGCGCGGTGACCCGGCTGTACGTGAAGCGCAACGGCCGATCGATCTTCTTCGGATTACGCAGGGATCCGGCGGAAACGGCAGAAGTCCGCTCGCCCTGACCGCCTTCCCGTAATCTTCCCGCGCGCTACACGGCTGTTTCATCATCGCCCACCATCCTCCGGCATCGACTCAGGGAGGCGTTGCCCGCCAGCCGTGCGGGCCTGTGGAGGAGTCGACTGAGCGTTTTGGGCGAATGACCGTGCGCGAAGGTCTCCGAAAAGGCAGACTCAGCGCCGATCGACAAGGAGAGTGAAGGATGGGGACCAGCCGGCTCCCGGGCTTCTACAAGATGCGCATCGCAGAGCGGCTCCGGCGGGTGGCCGAGCAGCTCGAGGTGGATGGCGACGAGCTGGACGGCCTGGGCGAAAGCGGCACCCTTCCCCTCGCCAACGCGGACGCGATGATCGAAAACGCGGTGGGGGTCCTCGGGCTCCCGGTGGGCGTGGGTCTGAACTTCCTCGTCAACGGCGAGGACGTCCTCATCCCCATGGCGGTGGAAGAGCCCTCCGTCATCGCGGCGGTCAGCCTGGCCGCGAAGATCGCGCGCGACGGCGGCGGGTTCCAGGCCGACGCCGACCCGCCGCGGATGATCGGCCAGGTCCAGGTCTCCCACGTCGCCGATCCGCCGGCCGCGAAGGCGGCCCTGCTGCGCGAGAAGCGGCAGATCCTCGAGGCGGCCAACGCGCTCCAGCCGGCCATGAAGGCGCGCGGCGGCGGCGCGCAGGACCTCGAGGTGCGCCTGGTCCCGGTGCGGGAGGCCGAGAACGGCGCTTCCGAGGTGCACGTCATCGTGCACCTCCTGGTCGACACCCAGGACGCGATGGGCGCGAACCTCATCAACACCATGTGCGAAGGGGTTGCGCCGCTCATCGAGCGCATCAGCGGAGGGCAGGTCCGGCTCCGCATCCTCTCCAACCTGGCCGACCAGCGGCTCGCGAGGGCCAGCTGCCGGATCCCGTTCGACGCGCTCGCCGACTTCGGCTTCTCCGGCGCGGAGGTGGCGCATGGCATCGCCGAGGCGAGCCGATTTGCCGACGCGGATCCTTACCGCGCCTGCACGCACAACAAGGGCGTGATGAACGGCGTGGACGCCGTCGCGCTGGCCACCGGCAACGACTGGCGCGCCATCGAGGCGGGCGCGCACGCCTGGGCGGCGCGGAACGGCCGCTACGAGCCGCTCACCCGCTGGTGGATCAAGGACGGGCATCTGGTGGGCAAGGCGGAGTTGCCCATCCAGGTGGGCACCGTCGGCGGAGCGGTGAAGGCGAACCCGCTGGTCCCGGTGCTGCTGCGCCTGATGGGCAACCCCGGAGCGCAGAAGCTGGCCGCCATCATGGCGGCCGTGGGCCTGGCGCAGAACATGGCGGCCCTGCGCGCGCTGGGCAGCGTGGGCATCCAGAAGGGGCACATGGCCCTGCACGCCCGCTCGGTAGCCGTGTCGGCGGGCGCCAAGGGGTCTGCCGTGGAGGAAGTCGCGCGGGCGCTCATCGCCGCGGGCGAGATCAAGCTGCATCGGGCGCAGGAGATCCTCGCCAAGCTGGTCGCGCAGAAGCCTGCCGCCGAAGTGACGTGACCTCCAGCGGGCAGAAGCCCCACGGGAGCGCGGGGCGCCTCGCGGCTCCGCCGTTCCTGGCCAGCTATGCCGCCTTGGCGGAGCCGCGCATCGCGGCCTTCCTCGACGCGCGGGCAGCCGAAGCGGCGCGGCTGCCCGTCGATCTGCGGGCGGCGTTCTCGGCGCTGCGCGAGTACGCGCTGCGCGGCGGGAAAAGGCTGCGCGGCGCGCTGGTGGTCTTGGGCTGTGAGGCGGCGGGCGGCGACGGCGCCTCGGTGCTCGACGCGTCGGTGGGGATGGAGCTGTTGCACGCCTACCTCCTGGTGCACGACGACTTCATGGACCGGGACGAGGTGCGCCGCGGCGGGCCGACGGTGCACGCGGCGCTGGAGCGGGTGACGGGTTCCGCCCACCTCGGCGCGAGCCTTGCCGTGCTGCTGGGGTCGCTGTGCGAGGCGTGGGCGCTGGAGCTGGTGCTCGGCGCGAAGGTTCCGGCGGAGCGTACGGCGGCGGCCGGACAGCTGCTCGCGCGCGCCCTCCAGGACGTCACGGTGGGGCAGATGCAGGACGTGTCGGCTCCGCTCGGCCGCGACCTGTCCGGCGACGAGGTGCTCGCCGTGCAGCGGCTGAAGACCGGCGGGTACAGCTTCGAGCTGCCGCTGCGGCTCGGCGCGCTGCTCGCCGGCGCCAACGCACAGATCCTGGAGGCGCTGGAGGGTTTCGCGCGGCCGCTCGGACTGGCCTTCCAGATCGCCGACGATCTGCTCGGCACCTTCGGCTCGCCGGAGGTCACGGGAAAGCCCAACGCCAGCGATCTGCGCGAAGGAAAGCGCACGCTCCTCGTCGCGCGCGCGCTGGAGGCCGCCGCCCCCCGCGATGCTGCCCTCCTCCGCGCCGGATTGGGGAAGCCTGATCTCGGGGAGGCGGAAGCGGCAGCGCTCCGCGAGGTGCTGGTCCGCAGCGGCGCAGCGCAGTCGTGCCGCGAGGATGCCGAGCGGCTGCGCGCCGAAGCGACGCGCGCGTTGGACGGCGCCGCGCTGCCAGCGCCGGTCGCGCAGGCGCTGCGCGACATCGCCGACTACACCGTGCGACGCGCCGCGTAGGCGCGTGCGAGCTGCTCGCGCGTTCCGCCCCCGGCGCGCGTACGCCTGCGCTGCCAACAGAGGGCGCTGCGCCTGCCAGCCGGCTCGTCCACCCTTGCCGGCCTGCCCCTGCGCAATAGCGTTCCAGGAGGTGGACTCGCAGCTTCCCGCCGATGCCCAGGCGGGCGAGGGAGCAGCGATGGTGGACGACCATGGGTTCTACCAGGCAGTGCTCGACTCGTCTCCCCTGGGGTTCGTCGCATTCCGGCTCGAACAGGACGACGACGACTCGTCCCTCCGGCTCGTCTACGCCAACCTCGCGGCAAGCTCGCTGACCGGAATCGACCTGCGCCGCTCGGTCGGGAAGAAGATCGGCGAGACGCTCCCGTGGATCTCGCCGCGGCGCGTGCGCGCGTATGCCCGGGTGTGCCGGACGGGCCAGCCGCTGAGCGCGGGCGCCCTCACCCTGCTCGGCGAGCACGCCGAGCGCAGCTTCAACGCGGGCGCGTTTCCGGGACCTGCCCGGTCGGTGGTGATCGTCCTCGAGAGCGTGCAGCACCCCTTCTGCGGGGACTCGGCGGCGCTCAACCTGAGCCGGTTCCTGGAATCGGTGCTGGAGAACCTCCCGGCGATGATGTTCATCAAGGACGCGCGCGATCTGCGGTTCGAGCGGTTCAATCGCGAGGGCGAGGCGCTGATCGGCGTGCACCGGACGGAGCTGATCGGGAAGAGCGACCACGACTTCTTCCCCAAGGAGCAGGCCGACTCCTTCGTCGCCAAGGACCGCGAGGTCCTCCGGCGAGGCACGGTCGAGGACATCCCCGAGGAGCAGATCCAGACGCCCAGCGGCATGCGCTGGCTGCACACCCGCAAGATCCCGCTCCTCGACGAGCACGGCGAGCCGCGGCACCTCCTGGGCATCTCGGTGGACATCACCGAGAAGAAGCGCGCGCAGGAGATGCTCCGCGCCTCGCACGAGGAGCTCGAGCGGAGGATCCTGCAGCGCACCGACGAGCTGCAGCTGGAGATCGCCGAGCGGTTCCGCGCCGAGGAGACGCTGCAGCGTACCGAGGAGCAGCTGCGGCAAGCGCAGAAGATGGAGGCGATCGGCCGGCTCGCCGGAGGAATCGCGCACGACTTCAACAACGTGCTCAGCGTGGTGCTGAGCTATTGCGACCTGATGCTCGACGACGTGCCGGAGGACAGCTCGCTCCGGCGCGACCTGGAGGAGGTCCGGCGCGCAGGGGAGCGCGCCGCCACGCTCACCCGGCAGCTCCTCGCCTTCAGCCGCCAACAAGTTTTGCAGCCGCGGGTGCTGGACTTGAACGAGGTGGTGGCCGGGATGAGCCGGATGCTCGAGCGGCTGCTCGGGGAAGACGTGGAGCTGGAGCTGCGCTGCGCGCCGGGGCTGGGCAAGGTGCGGGTGGACGCGGCGCAGATCGAGCAGGTGGTGATGAACCTGGTGGTGAACGCGCGCGACGCGATGCCCACCGGCGGCAAGCTCACCATCGAGACCGCGAACGTGGAGCTGGACGCGGAGTTCGCCGCGACCCACCTGGGCGTGCTCCCCGGTCCGCACGTGATGCTCGCGGTCAGCGACACGGGCACGGGGATGGACAAGGAGACGCTCGGGCGCGTCTTCGAGCCGTTCTTCACCACCAAGGAGAAGGGCAAGGGGACCGGGCTGGGCCTCTCCACCGCCTTCGGCATCGTGAAGCAGAGCGCCGGGTCGATTTGGGTCTATAGCGAGCCGGCCAACGGCGCGACCTTCAAGGTGTACCTGCCCGTCACGCTGGAGGCCTCCGCCTCCTTGCCGGCGCCCGCGCGGGCCTCGGAGATGCGCGGCAGCGAGACCGTGCTGCTGGTCGAGGACGAGGACCAGGTGCGCTCGCTCGCCGCGGGCATCCTGCGGAAGTACGGCTACCGCGTGCTGGAGGCGCGCATGGCCCGCGAGGCGCTCGCGCTCGCCGCGGGGGGAGGGCCCGTCGATCTGCTCCTCACCGACGTGGTGATGCCGGAGATGGCCGGGCCGCTCCTCGCCGAGAAGCTCATGTCGCTGCGGCCCTCGATGCGCGTCCTGTTCATGTCCGGCTACACCGACGACGCGGTGGTGCGCCACGGGATCCTCGAGGCGGGCGCCGCCTTCTTGCAGAAGCCGTTCGTGCCCGAGGTGCTCGCCCGCCGCGTCCGCGCGGCGCTCGATGGCGCTGCACCCGCGACCGCCGACTGATCACCTTCCCCTGCAACCGTCCCCGGTGGTGGGGGCGTACTCCCCGACGTCCTCGACCCAGGCGACGCGGCCCCACGCCTGGGTGCGCGGCAGGAAGGCGCAGAACGTCGTGTCGCCCTTGCCAGGCTCCGGGAAGATGGCCGGCCCGCCGTCGGGCGCGGGGGCGTCCGTCCAGGCGAGGATCTTCGCCGAAAGGGAAACGACCGCGCTGAGCCCCGCGTCCTTCAGATGGACGACGACGGCCCGCTGGCGCTTGCGGCCGCGTCTCACTTCGAAGGACGCGCCCAGCTCGGCCGCCCCGCAGCCCTCCCGCCGGAGCGGCCCGCCCAGGTCCTCCGGATCTCCCTGCAGCTTGCCTTCCTTGACGCGCGCCGCCTCGACTTGCGCGCGGTCCCTGCCGACCAGACAGAAAAGCAGCAGCTCGCCGGTCTGCGCCAACGCTTCGATGCGCGGCGGTGGGCCGGGCGGAAGCGTCGCGCGGATCTGCTCGGCAAGCTGCGGCGCGAGCGCGGCCGCAAGGAGCAAGGCGATCACTTTCCACCCCGGGCCAGCGCGAGCAGGTACTGGGCGCCGTTGCGGAACCTGGCCAGCCTGCTGGGCGGATCGTCGTACCAGTACTGCTGGTTGTCCTTGGTGCCCTTGGGGTAGGTCTCGAAGTGCAGCATGTGCCCGCCGCCGCTCATCCTGCCCACGCGCGCGATGGGCTGGCCGGCGACGATGCGCTTCTTTGGCTCCAGCTTGAACTCGCGCTTCGACACTCCGTCGACCTCCCCATAGTTGATCACCAACCCGCTGTCGCACTGCACGAAGAGCCGGTAGACGCCATGATAGAAATAGTGCCAGTTGAGGATGGTGCCCGACTCGCAGGCGACGATCAGATCGTGGGCATCGGCGAACAGATCTACCGCCGCGTGGTGCCGCTTCTCGGTCTTGCCATTCCGATCGCCCATGCGCAGGGCGAGGAACTCGCGGTTCTCGGTCCGATAGCCGCCCTTGTGGGGATAGCCGATCAGCTTGCCGTCGGTGGACTCGAAGCAGACGGTCCGGCCGTGCTCGGTCTGCCCCCGCACCGGCCAGAAAATGCCGGTGCTCGGGTCGGCGAATTCAGCGAGACCGGTCGACTTCGGCTCCGCGCCGTCGGGCGGAGTCCAGAACTCCGGCGCCGGCGGCACGTTGGCCCACTCACCGCCGGTGACGAGCGGCGGCTCGGCCTGTTTCGGCAGTCGCGCCTTGTCCTGCGCGCGGGCGGGATAGAATCGCTGCAGCGCGTAGTGCGCCCACACCAGGCAGACCATGTAATGAGGCCCCCAGCCATGGTGGGCCCAGCCGCTCTTCATCGCGCCCGCATCGGAGAATTCCCGCTGGTGCTCCCAGAGCGGATCGCCGTTGGGCAAGTGAACGGCGATGCGCCGCGGATCCTGCTCGTCGTCGGCGCGCAGGTCGTCGGCCTCGCTCTCGATTACGGGACGGCTCCTGCGCATTGCCCCCATCGCCGCCGACCAGTTGTCCATCGAAGCGCCGCTCGGGCCGCCGCCGGTGCCCTTGTGCACCGAGTAGATCACGGTGGTGCGGTTGTCCTTCAGATCGCGCGCGGCGAGGCTCATCAGCCCGGTGCTCACGCAGGTATCGGCGAAACCGAGGACCTTGAGCGCGTGGCCGTCGAAGATCGCCTTCTCGTGAGCGATCTTGTAGAGGCCGTTGTACTTGCCGTGCGCGGCGTCGGCGTAGCATCCCGCGCCGCTGTGGCCGACAACGCTGACCTGGTCGAGATCGATTTCCACTCCCTGGGCCTTTGCCTGCTCTACGACTTTGGAGACGAACTTGCCCAGATCGAACTTCGACCACAGGGTGGACGAGCCTTTGTCCTCGAGGCACGTGGGCGCCGCCATCACCAGGGGCGCGACCTTGCCCTTCTTGATGAGCATCGCCGCCAGCTTGCCGGCGTGCAGGGTCCAGTCGACGCCTAGCTTGCTGGAAAGCTGCGGGTGGTCGTCCCGGCGAAGGATGCCGTGCAGCCAGATGAGGAGCGGCCGCGGGCCGGCATTGTGCGCGGCGGGATGCGCCCACACGCGCGCGTCCTTCTTGCCTTTGTTGTCGAACTCGAAGTCCAGCCCGTCTTCGAAAAGAGGCCCGGTGCCCGGATCGGGTTTGCCCTCTTCCGCGGGCCCGTCGTCCGCAGGCGGCTGGGTCTGCGGCTTGGCGCCTGCGGGGCTGCCCGCATTGCGCGCCTTCACCA
>DATFUN010000069.1:0-4118 GCA_035260805.1 Myxococcales bacterium
TGTGGATCGCGTACGCGGTGATGATCGCGCACGCGCTCTGCACCGCGTTCTTCGAGCCCGCGCAGCAGGCGACCTTCCCCAACCTGGTCCCCGCCGAGGATCTGGTGCTGGCCGGCACGCTCGAGAACTCGCTCTGGAGCCTGACCCTGGCGGTCGGGTCGAGCGCCGCGGGCGCGATGCTGGCGCTCTTCGGGCGCGACGCCGCCTTCGCCATCGACGCGGCCTCGTTCCTCGCCTCCGCCCTGTTCCTGCGCGGCCTGCCGGAGATCCGGGCGAAGCGGCTCGACGCGCAATCGCTGCAGAGCGCGGCGGAAGCGCAGGGTCCGAGCTCGGTCGGGTGGATCAACCTCCTCGGCGTCTCGGACCTGCGCGAAGGCGCGCGCTACGTGGCCAGGCATGCCCGCGTCCGGGCCCTGATCATCGCCAAGTCGTGCTTCGGCCTGACCCTCGGGGGCGTGCTGGTGCTGCTCGCCGTGTTCGGCGAACGCGTCTTCGGTCACGGCGGCGGAGCGGGCATCGCCACGTTGTGGACGGCGCGCGGCATCGGCAGCTTCCTGGGGCCGTTCGTCGCTTTCCGTCTGGCGGGGCACGACGAGCGCGGGCTGCGCCGCGGCATCCTCTGGTCGTTCGTGGCGCTGGCGGTGTGCTACTGCGCCTTCGCCGTATCGCCCGGGCTGTGGGCCGCCGCCGGCTTCCTCGCCGTCGCCAACGCGGCGGGCTCGACGTTGTGGACCTACGGCTCGGCGCTTTTGCAGCAGATCGTCCCCGATCAGGTGCGCGGGCGGGTGGCCGCAACCGAGATGGGCGGCATGGTCCTCAGCATGTCGACGAGCACCTGGCTCGTCGGCCACCTCCTCGACCGGGGCGTGGCGCCGCGCGCGCTGATGGCCGCCTGCGGCTTGGTCGCGCTCTTGCCGGCGGCGTTCTGGGCCGCGGTGCAACCGGCCTTCCGCAGGGCGGAACCTCGTGACACCGCGCCGGTTTGAGCGATAGAACCAGGTATCCGATGTCCGACAAGCCGACACCCGGCGCCACCAGCTCGATCGAGGATCAGATCCGGTTGCGCGAGGAGAAAGCGCGCGATCTGCGCGCGCGCGGACAGCACCCGTACGGCAACGACGTCCAGGTCGGCACGACGACCGAGCACGTGCGGGAGGTCCACGGCGCGGACAGCGCCGAGGCGCTGGAGAAGGAGCACACGCCCGCGTACTCCATCGCGGGCCGCGTGATGGCCATCCGCACGATGGGGAAGGTCACCTTCCTCTCGCTGCGCGACCGCACCGGCGACGTGCAGGCGTTCATCAAGAAGGACAAGGTGGGCGACGCCGCGTACGAGGCGCTGAAGCTCCTCGACCTGGGAGACATCGCCTGGGTGCGCGGCCGCGCGATGCGCACCAAGACGGGCGAGCTGTCGATCGAGGCGGATGCGGGCGGGTTCCGCCTCCTCACCAAGGCGCTCCGCCCGTTGCCGGAGAAATGGCACGGCCTCTCCGACGTGGAGACCCGGTACCGGCAGCGCTACGTGGACCTCGCCGTCAATCCACAGGTGAGGGAGGCGTTCCGCAGGCGGGCGAAGCTCATCAGCTGCCTGCGCAGGTTCCTGGACGAGCGCTGCTTCGTCGAGGTGGAGACCCCTGTCCTGCACACTCCGGAGCAGGCAGGCGGGGCGGCGGCACGGCCCTTCGAGACGCACCACAACGCGCTCGACCTGACGCTCAAGCTGCGCATCGCGACCGAGCTGCACCTCAAGCGGCTGATCGTGGGGGGCCTCGAGCGCGTCTACGAGGTGGGGAGGATCTTCCGGAACGAGGGGATCGACCGCAAGCACAACCCCGAGTTCACCATGGTGGAGTTCTACCAGGCGTACGCCACCTACGAAGATCTCATGAAGCTCACCGAGGAGCTGATCGCGCGCCTGGCGCTGGAGGTGACGGGCAACCTGATCGTGCCGTACCAGGGCGTGGAGATCGACTTCCGCCCGCCGTGGCCGCGCGTCTCGATGGTTGGCGAAGTGGCCAAAGTCTACGGCGTGGGCGGCTCTTCGGCGACCGGGCAGCTCGACGCGCTCGCGCGCCTGCCTCGCGATCAGTGGGCAGCCAAGGTCAGCGACCGCGAAGACCTGAACAAGCTGGGGCGTACGGCGTCTACCGGAGAGCAGATCGCCTGGGCATTCGAGGCGTTGGTGGAGCCGATGCTGCCTTCCGACCGTCCCGTGTTCGTGCTCGACCATCCCATCGAGGTCTCGCCCCTGGCGCGCAAGCGCGACTCGGAGCCGCGGCTCGTCGACCGCTTCGAGGCGTTCGCGGGGGGGATGGAGATCGCCAACGCGTTCAGCGAGCTGAACGACCCCCGCGACCAGGAGGCCCGCTTCCGCGCCCAGGTCGAGGCCGCTCGCCGGGGCGATCAGGAGGCGATGCCGTACGATCACGACTACGTGCGCGCGCTGGAGCACGGCATGCCGCCCACCGCCGGCGAGGGCATCGGCATCGACCGGCTGGCCATGCTGTTCACGAACTCGCCGAGCATCCGCGACGTGGTGCTGTTTCCGCTGCTCAAGCCGGAGCAGGACGAGGGCGCATGAGGCCGTTCCGGGTGCGCGCGGTCCTCCTGGCCCTGTGGCTGTTCGTCGCTGGCTTCGCGGCGCAGCTCGCGATCCGCCACCTGCTCTCGGCCCGCACCGTGTTCTCGCCGGACGCCGTGATCGGGCTTTCCTTCGGCGCCGAGGCGCTGGCGTTCCTGCTCACCGGGTTCCTGGTCAGCTTCCTCGCCCGCGGGTTCGGCTGGCGCGAGCTGGGGGCCGCCGCCTTTGCGCTGGCGGTGGTGGCGTTCCTGGTGCTGCACCGGATGAAGCCGCCGTCGTTCTCGTACGACAAGTTCTTCGCGGACACGCGCGAGCTGCTCATCTGGGCGGGGTTGACCGGGGCAGGCGCGTGGCTCCTGGGACTATGGGGCGCCTCCTTCGGGGTGCTGCTCGGCGCCTCGTCCAGCCCCGACCTGCGCTTCGCCTTCGAGGCCGGCATCGCGCGAACGCACCTGCGGCTGAACCGGCGCACCATCGCGCTCCTGGTCGCGCTCGGGCTGGTGCCGCCGGGCCTGCTCTTCGCGGCGGGCGTGTGGACGCGTGCGTGGGACCAGGTGGCGCGGGGACGGGCGGGGCTCGCAGGCCCTCCCAACCTGATCGCGGCGATGCGGACCGACGCGCTCGCGCTGGCCATTTCCGCCGCGGCGGTGGTCGCGGCGCTGTTCCTGCTGGGCCGGTGGATCAATGCGCGCGCGCAGCTCGCCCGCCTCGCGCCGGGCCAGCGCCGCAAGCGGCCCGCCACCCTGGTGATGACCGCCATCTCCATCGCCGGTGTGGCGGTCGGAGTGTGGGCCCTCACGGTGGTGCTGTCGGTGATGAGCGGCTTCGAGGCGGATCTCAAGAGGAAGATCCTGGGGACCAACGCGCACGCCCTGCTGCTCAAATACTCGTCCGACTTCAGCGAGTGGAAAGCGGTGATGCCCAAGGTGCTCTCGGCCCCGGGCATCGCCGGCGCGAGCCCCTTCATCCTGAACGAGGTGATCCTCTCGCAGGGGCAGACCCCCACCGGCGCGGAGCTGAAGGGGATCGATCCGGCGACCGCCGGCAGCGTCAACGAGCTGCCGCGGCAGGTGATCGCGGGCGAGCTGTCCTGGATCTCCGACCCGCGCAGCATCCCGCTCACGCCCGCCAAGCCCCACGCCTCGGCGCAGCTCCTCGGCGATGGCCAGCAGTACCTGCAGGACACCTACGAGCGGAAGCAGTCGCACCCCGACGAGGTGGCGAAGGGCGTCTCGCCCGAGGCGCTCCGCGAGATGCCGGGCATCTGCATCGGCAAGGAGATGTCGCATTCGCTCCGCGCGTGGGTGGGCGACGTGGTGCAGGTCATCACGCCGCTCGGGGACATGGGACCGACCGGCCCGATCCCGCGCTCGCGGTCGTTCCGGGTGGCGTGCATCCTCTACTCCGGCATGTACGAGTACGACTCGAAGTTCGCCTATATCGGCATCCCGGATGCGCAGAAGTTCTTCCGGATGGGCGACAACGTCACCGGCCTGGAGCTGAAGTTCCGCGACGTCGACGCGGCGCGCGCCGAGGG
>DATFUN010000070.1:0-2253 GCA_035260805.1 Myxococcales bacterium
GGCCCTCCCCGTGACCAGATCCATCGCCTCCCGCCTCGCCCGGCGGATCCGCCCGCGGCGGCCGTGGATGCTGGTCGGCTCGTGCCTGCTGCTGGTGGTGCTGACCGTGACCCTGTGGGGGAAGTGGGTGGAGAGCCGCGACCGGGCCGACCGCCTCTCCGCGGAGCTGAAGAAGGTCTACGTGGAGGCCGAGAAGCTGCGTACCGAGGGCGCCGCCGCCAAGCAGCGCATCGCCCAGCTCGAGCGCCAGCTCCGCGGGCGCGGGGCCCGCGCCACCGCGCCCGCCCCCACCGCGCCTGCCCCCGCCGCGCCAGACCGCCGCTAAAGCCGGTCCCACACCTCCAGCAGCCGCGCGTTCTGCTCCGCGGTCCCGACCGCGATGCGCAGGTGCCCGGGGAAGCCCACCCCCGCGCCGTCTCGCACCAGGATCCCGGCCTGGAAGAGCGCCCCGCGCAGTGCGTCCGCCCGCTCGCCGGCCTTGGCGAGGACGAAGTTGGCCTGCGAGGGGGGCGAGGGCGCGCCGCGCTCGGCCAGCGCGGCTTGCAGGAGCGGCCGCTGCTCCAGCACCACCCGGCGCGTGCGCTCGAGATGCTCGGGGTCGCCCAGCGCGGCCACCGCCGCCACCTGGGCCAGGCGGTTGACATTGTAGGGCGCCCGCACCCGGTTCAGCCGCTCGATGTGCTCGGGCCGCGCGATCGCGTAGCCCACCCGCAGCCCGGCCAGCCCCGCGATCTTGGAGAACGTCCGCAGCGAGAGCAGGCTCGGGTAGCGTTGCTGCAGCACCACGCCGTCCGCGGTGTCGTCGTCGTCGCAGAAGTCCCGGTAGGCCTCGTCCAGGATCATCAGCGGCGGATCCGCGCCGAGCGAGTCCAGGAAGCGCTCGAGGGGCCGGCGGCGCACGATGGTTGCGGCCGGGTTGTGCGGGGTACAGAGGATCACGCACTTCGTCCGCGGCGTGACGCGGCTGCGCATGTCGTCGAGGTCCTGGTCGTAGCCGCGCAGCGGGCTCGTGACCACCGTGGCGCCCGAGAGCGTCGCCTCGGTGCCGTAGGGCTCGAAGGCCGGGTGAGGAATCAGCACCTCGTCGCCCGGATCGAACGCGGCCCGTGCGAGCATCCCCAGGAGCTCGTCGGCCCCGTTGCCGACCACGATGGACTCGGGGCCGATGCCGAGCCGGCTCGCCAGCGCCTGCCGCACTTCCGTGCAGCCGCCGTCGGGATAGAGATGGATGCGCGGCGCCTCGCGCCGGATGGCCTCGATCACCCGCGGCGAGGGGCCGAGTGGGTTCTCGTTGGCGGACAGGCGCAGCACCGCGTCCACCCCGAGCTCGCGCGCCACCGTCTCGAGCGATTTGCCCGCGTCGTAGGTCGCCACCCGATCGAGTACGCTTCGCCAGAGCCGTCGCATAGGGCGCCCATTGTAACTGCGATAGTTACTGCGATACAAGTTCGCGCCAAGTTTGACTTTCTTATCGCTCCACGCTACCGTTTCGCCATGTCTGCGGAACTGCTCCGACAGGTCCGCCGGGCCGAGGCGCAGGCCGAGAAGGAATTCGACGGCAGCGCGGCCGAGCTGGCCGAGCGTCGACGCCGGCTGCGGCTCGAAGTGCTGCGCCAGCACCTCGCCTCCAACGTGGACTTCCTGCGCGCCGCGCACCTGGGCGGCGCGTCGGGCCAGCAGTCGGTCCAGGCCTACGCCGCCTTCATGGACGGCTTCCTCGGCACCCTCTATCGCCTGGCGGTGGACGATGCCCGGCGCGAAGGGCTGACCGCGACCCCGCTGGTGCTGGTGGCGCTCGGCGGCTACGGCCGCGGGGAGCTGCACCCGCTCTCCGACCTCGACCTCATGGTGATCTACGACGGCGAGATGGGGCCCTACGTCCAGCGGGCGACCCAGGGCCTCCTCTATGCGCTCTGGGACCTGGGCCTGCAGGTCGGCCACGCGGTGCGCAGCCTGCCCGACTGCCTGGCCATGGCCCGCACCGACTTCCCCAGCCGCACCTCGATGCAGCAGGCGCGCTTCCTGGTGGGCGACCGCCGCCTGTTCAACCGCTTCCGGAAAGTGCTCGCGGAGAACGTCTACCAGAAGGACTTCGCCCAGTTCCTCGAGACCACCCTCACCGAGCGCGACCAGCGCTACCGCAAGTTCGGCGGCTCGCCCTACATGGGGGAGCCCAACGTGAAGGAGTCGGCGGGCGGGCTGCGCGACATCCACACCGCGATGTGGCTCGCCTCCACCAAGTTCGGCACCCGG
>DATFUN010000071.1:0-2522 GCA_035260805.1 Myxococcales bacterium
GGCCCGCGTGGAGGGCCAGCTCGCCCTGGGGGCACTGATGCGGCGGATGCCGAAGCTGCGGCTGACCGGCGCGGATCTCGAGTGGCGCGAATCCTCGACGCTGCGGGGCCTCAAGGCCTTCCCCGTCGAGTTCTAGCCTCCCCCACCGAGAATGGTGATCACCACGGGCCAGCTGTTCTTCTTGGCCGCCACCTCCGCGGCCGCCATCGCCTTCTTCGCCTGATCGAGCGTGATGACGGGACCGTATGGCGGCGGTCGCGGTGGGGCCTGCGCGCCCGCGGTGGCCGCCGGGAAGACCAGCGCGCCACCGATCGCCAGGGACAGCAGTCGTCGTGTCGTCATGCCGCTCCCGGGGTTCCCCGCCCCGTGGGCCGCGCGGTGAACCGCCGCATGTCCGCCTTCGCCCGCCGGCCGTCGTCCTCGATCTGGAAGCCGCCGGCCTCGACCGCGCCCTCGGTATCGCGGTTCGGGTGGCATCCACCGGTGACCGTCGTCCAGGCCGGCTGGAGGAAGTCCTGCACCCGCGCCTTCCAGGGCCGCGTCGAGCGCACGTGCTCGAGCATGCGGAGCTGGCCGTCCGGCCGCAGCACCCTCCGGACTTCCCGCAAGCCCTGGCGTGGGTCGGCGACGCTGCAGAAGACCAGGCCGCTCAGGACCGTGTCGAAGGCCGCGTCGCGAAACGGGAGAGCCTCAGCGCTCCCGACGACCAGCAACACCCGCGGGGCGCGGCGCCGGGCGCGCCGCACCGCACCCCACGAGGGATCGAGGCCCACGGCCCGGGTGCCGGCGGGCAGGAGCGGCAGGTTGCGCCCGGTGCCGCGGCCCACGTCGAGCACGCGGCCGCGCGCGCCCGCGACGAGCCAGCTCCGCCAGCGGGCCAGCCCGGTGGCCTCGCACAGGGCACAGACCGCGTCATAGACCCACGGGATCTGCTCGATCCCCCGCATCGCGCCGTTAGGTCAGCAGGTCCTTCTTGAAGCGCTCCAGCGCCTGCACGTGCTCGCCCGGCGTCTTCAAGCCAAGTCCTACCGTGTGGACACAAAGATGCGAGATCCCTTGCATCTTGCGCCAGGCCGCGAGCTCGCCCTCTCGCTGCTCCGGGGGCACCTGCGCCAGCGTCATGCGTCCCTCGATACCGAACGCGGCGGGATCGCGCCCGGCCGCCCGGACCAGGCCATGCAGCCGGTCCACGATGGCCTGCGCCTCGGGCCCTGGGCGAAAGTGCGGCATCCACCCGTCGGCCAGCCGGGCCGCCCGGCGCACGACCGGCTCGCTCTCCCCGCCCATCCAGATCGGGACCGTCCGCCGGGGCGGCAACGGATTGAGCCCCGCGTCGGTGACCCGGTGCCACTGGCCGGCGATCGTCACCAGGTCCCGCGCCCAGAGGGTGCGCAGCACCTCGATCTGCTCCTCGATGCGGACGCCTCGATTCGTGAAGCGCTCACCGAGCGCCTCGAACTCCACCGCGTTCCAGCCGACCCCGACCCCCAGGCGCAGCCGCCCGCTCGAGAGCACGTCCACCGCGGCCGCCTGCTTGGCCACGAGCGCGGTCTGCCGCTGCGGCAGGATCAGGATCCCGGTCACGAGCTCCACGCGGCGGGTCGCCGCGGCGAGGAAGCCGAACAGCACGAAAGGCTCGTGAAAGGCGTGACGGTAGGTGTACGGCCCCTTCCAGCCGCCGGGCCGGTCGGGATTCGCGCCGAGCACGTGGTCGAAGGTGAGGATGTGCGTGTAGCCCATCGCCTCGACCGCCTGGGCGTAGTCACGGATCGCCCCCGGATCCGTCCCGATCTCGACCTGCGGGAACACCACGCCGATGTGCATGGCGGGAGTCTAGCACGGTGAGAACTACCGCGGCGGGGCCCCACCCTCCGGGGCACCGCCGAAGAGCGGCAGCGCGCCGTGCCCCCCCGCCCGCTCGCTCGAGATCAGGCGCAGCTTGGTCCTGATACCGCCGCGCGCGGAGAAGCCGCCGACCTTGCCGTTCGCGGCGAGCACGCGATGGCACGGCACGATGATCGCGAACGGGTTCTGGCCCAGCGCCTGGCCCACGTCGCGCGCGGCCCCCGGCTCGCCCAGCCGCGCCGCGACCTCGCCGTAGGACAGGGTCGTGCCCGGAGGGATCGTGCGCGCGACCTCGTACACCCGGCGATGGAAGGGCGGCACCCCGTCCATGTCGAGCGTGACCGCATCGAGCGCGCTCGGCTCACCCCGGAGCAGCGCGACCACGCCGTCGATCGCCCGCTGCACCGGCGCGGGCGGCGGTGCCTCGCGCGCCTCCGGGAATCGCCGCCGCAGCCGCGCCCGCGTCTCGTCCGGGCTTCCCTCCGGAAGCTGCACCCCCGCCACGCCGCGGTCGTTCCATGCGATTCCGCATGGTCCGATCGCGGTGTCGAAGAGCGCGAAGCCCGTATCTAGCCCTGTCGCCATTGACGGATCTGCTCCGTGTGCTCCCGGTAGTGCCCGGCGCCGGCCCCGTCGAACGGACCGCGCGCGGCGCCGTCCGCGGCGAAGAGCGCCTC
>DATFUN010000072.1:0-4955 GCA_035260805.1 Myxococcales bacterium
GCCTCGGACCGGCTGCGAGCCGGTCAAAAGATACGATGCCCGGACAATTGAGGGCAGAATGGCGGCGGTCATCCGATGAAGCAACTGACTGCCATCGCGCTGGTGTTTTCGCTTGCCCTTCCTGCCTGGCCGCAGCTCCGCCCTCCACCGCCGCCGCCCGACGACGACGTCCCGCAGCTCCCGCGCGAGGCCCCGCCGGTCGAGGAGATGGGCTACTTCGAGAGCTGCTTCGGCGTGCCGCGAGCAGCATCCGGCCCGTTCGGCATTTCCGGGGAAATCGCGATTCCGATCGGTGGCCGATCGAGCGATGGCCCTCCGTCGGTGCCCATCTCGTCGGGCTCCGGGGACGAGAAGGCGTGGCTGGTGGTCGCGGTCGTCGCGGCAATGGCGCTGCCGGTGGTGCTCTATGCCGTCGACAGACCCGCGCCGCGCCTGGTGCTGCAGCGCTTCCGCTGCCCCACGTTCACGCTGGACGTCCTCGGCGGCGCGGACAACGGGCGCTCTGCGCTCGGCGACGGCTCGTTCGGATTCGTCAGTACCCGGCTCAGCTTCGGCGTCGGCCACGTCGCAACCGACTTCCAGTACGACGGAGCGCCGAGGGCCGTGTCCGCATTCTCGACGCACCTCTTGATCCGCGCCACGCCGCGCGACCACGTGGAGGGTGGGCTGGCGATCGGATACCGGCGGTCGGTGCTGCGCGACCGCGTCCAGGACGGCCTCGAGATCGGACTTCCCCACCGATACGCCCTCTGGCGCGACGGCCTGCGAACGGTCGCGCTCGAGATCCGCCCGCTGCTTCTCCTCGGCTCCGGCGTAGAACCGAGCCTCGAGGCGGCGTTCCTCTTTCCGCTCGCGCAAGTGCTGCACCTGCGCGCCGGCGGGCGGGTCTACACCTTCCAGGGCGACCTGCTCTGGGGCCTTTCGGCGGGGCTCAGCCTGACGTTGTGAGCCCTCGGGCCGGCGAACGCCGGGAAGCCGATTCACCTGCCGCTCGCGCAGTCGCGCATCCAAGCGGTGCGGATGGAACGAATCAGCGCGGGGTAGACGATGAAGCGTCGGAATGGATCGATGAGACGCATGTACGGCGCGGTCATCCAGCCGATGGAACGAACGTAGATCGCCCAGTAGAGGCGGTAGCCGGTCGCGTGCTCCACGAGCGCGTAGCTGGAAACCGCGTGAACGGTTGCGTTCCAGATCTCGCTCGCGGACTCGCGCGGAAACACGTAGAGAACGCGGAGAGGTCCCTCTGCAGTGCCGGTCGGGACGAGCGAAGCGTTCCGGGTCGCAGCCGTGAGTCGATCGCGGAAGATCGGAGGCGGGTCGCTGTGCTCGCGCGCGCGCTCCCACCCGAAGAGTCGTCCGATCGCACGGCGCAGCGAGAACAGAAACCGAACCGCCGCATTCGAGGTGGCGACTCGCTCCGCCAGGATGGTTCGCAGGTCGGACAATGCCAGCCCGCTCCGCCCGCCCGGAAGGTCGACGGACCAGACGTCGTGCAGCGGAACGCCGGCGAGGAGGGGGTGCACCTGGAGATCGAGGCGGTTCCATTCGACGGGACTGGCTCTCATACCTTTCCCTTTCGTTTGCACTCTACCAGGTCGATTCACTCGGCCAGGCAAACGCAACAGCGTTGCATCTTGGCGCGGGTCGCCGTACCCTGCCTGGATGCCGGTCCGCTTCTCCTCCCGCGCCGAGGCCGCCCTGCGGGGGCGCGGGGGGCGGATGACGCGCAGCCGCCGCGCGCTCCTCGACGTGATCGAGAGCCATCCCCGCCCGCTGGGCCCGCGCGAGCTGCAGCGCGAGCTGCGCCGCCGCGGGACCCCCATGGACCGGGTGTCCGTGTACCGGAACGTCGCCGCGCTGCTCGAGCTGGGCCTGTTGCACCGGGTCCTGGGATCCACCGCGGTACGGCCCTGCGCCGGAAGCGAGCCGCGCTGCCACCACGCGGTGGTGTGCACCGGTTGCGGCAGCGCCCGCGAGTTCCACTCCCGCACGCTCGAGCGCGCCCTGGCCGGAGTGCGGCGGGCCACCGGATTCAGCATCCAGGAACACCTCCTCGAGCTGCGCGGGCTGTGCGCGGCGTGCCGGAGCCGCGCGTGATCGAGGGCCTGGTCCTCGCAGCCGGGTCGGCGCTGCTGGGGGGCGCGCTCGCGCTCCTGGCGCGCCGGCGCGCCTCGCTGCTCGAGCTGACGCGCACCTTCGCGTTCACCGCGGCGGCGGGAGTGGTCGCCTTCCACCTCTTGCCGGAGGTGCTGCCCGCCCTGGGGCCCACGGCGCTGCTCTGGATCGCGGCCGGTTTCGTGCTCCCCTGGTTGCTCGAGGTCGGCGCGCGCGCTCTCGGCCCGGACCTGCTCGCGCGCTGGGGAATCCAGGGCATGCGGGTCGCCGCCGAGGTCGGCTTCGCCGCGCTCATCTTCCATTCGCTCTTCGAGGGGCTCGCGCTTCTGGCCGCGCTCCAAGGCCGCGAGAACCGGACCGACCTGGAGATCGCCATCGTCGCACATCACGCGCCGCTCACCGCCGCGGTCGCGCTGCCCTTCCTCGACCTGCTCGGCGTCCGCGCCACCTTGATCCGCGTCGGGCTGGTCGCGCTGGCCGGGGGGCTGGGCGTCGTGTTCGGGAACCTCTTGCCCGGCCTTGCCTCCGGCGCCGACACCGTGGCGCTGCAGCGCGCTACAGCGGTGACGGCCGGCGCGCTCCTGCACGTCGTCGCCGATGAGATCCGCGAGCAGCGATTCACCTCCGTCGCACAGCGGGCGCTCGATCTGCTCGCCGCCGCGGCGGGGCTTTCGCTGGTGGGACTCGCCGTGTTCCTCGACGTCCGCACCACGGACAGCGTCCTGAGATTCTTCAGGACGGCGACGGCGTTGGCGCTCGGCGTCGCCCCGGCGCTGGTCGCCTCGATGGCCGCGGAGGTGCTTGAGCGCCGCCACACGCTCCTGCACCGCCTGCGAGCTCCGTTCGACGGGCTGTTCGCGACAGGGGCGCTCCTGGGCTGGCCGGCAGCCGCCATTCGCGCTGCGCTCACGGCGGTCGTGGCCGCGCCTCGCTTACTGGACCGCGAGGCGGCTCCGGGCCCGCCGCCGTCGCTCGCGGACGACCTTGCCCGGCGCGGTCCCTGGCTGGTCGCGCTGCTCTTCCTCGCCGCTTCGGTGGACGTCCTGGCGCCGCCCGCCTGGTTCGCCACCCTGGGTCCGGGCGGTATCGTGGTGGTGGCCGTCTCGCTCGCCGTCGCCGCCCGCGCGAGCGCATCGGGCGCCGCGCTCGTGGCCTGTGCCCTGGTCCACCGCGGTCTTCCCGCCGGGATGGCGCTGCCATTCCTCGCCCTCGGCGCCCTTCCGTTGCGGCGCGCCGCGCGGTTCGCCCTGTTCGCCGTGGCGGCCTTCGCGGTGGCCCTCGCCGCCGGCGCCGCGCTGGAGCGGGTGCCGTTCTTGCGCGAAGTGGCGCGGACCGCCACCTCGGTGCTGGCGCGCGCGAACAGGCCGGTCCTGGAGCAGCTCGCCGCCGCCCCCGCGGGGACGGCGTGCATGGCGCTCCTGGTAGCGCTCGCGCTGGCACTCGCGCTGCGCTCCGGCGTGCGGGGATGGTTCGCTCCGTTCCGCCACGCGAACGGCCACGATCACGAGGCGCACGCGCACGAGCACGCCCCGGCCGCCGCCCGCTGAGGGCTACAAGGTCCGCACGCCTTGCGGAGTCCCGACCAGCACCTCGGGCGAGAGGTCCAGGAAGAGCCCGTGGTCGACGACTCCGGGGATGGCCTTGAGCGCCTGCGCCAGGGCGTGCAGATCGGCTGCGGGCGGAATCGGGGCGTCCAGCACCACGTTCCCGTCGTCGTTCAGCTCGGCGCGCCGCGCCCCGCCCGGCAAGAGCTGCGCCACGCGCCGGAGCGTGCTGCTCCAGCCGAACTCGAGCACCGCGATCGGCAGCTCGCGCGTGCTCCCCAGCCGGGCGACGAGCTTCGGCTCCTCGATGACCAGGACGCGCCTGCGCGCCGCGAGCGCGACCAGCTTTTCGCGCACCATCGCGCCGCCTCCTCCCTTGAGCGCCTGCTTGCGCGGATCGATCTCGTCCGCTCCGTCGATGCAGAGATCCAGCTCGGGCGTCTCCTCGAGCGTGGTGAGCGCGAGCCCCAGCTCGCGGCACAACGCCGCGGTCCTTTCCGAGGTGGGAACGCCGCGGACGCGCAGCTTGCGCCCCGCCAGCGCCTTCAGCGCCTCGGCCGCGGCTCGCCCCGTCCCGTAGCCGAGGGTCATCCCGTCCCGCACCAGCGCGGCTGCGGCTTCGCCTGCCGCGCGCCTCTGCTCGTCGACGTTCACAATTTCACCATTCGCAGGCAAAGGCGCGCAACGCCGCCGACCAGCAGCATGAGCGCCGGGTTGAGAGGAAATCGCGACAACGTCAGCGCCACGGCGACCGCGATGCCGATCTCCGATTCCCCCGAGAGCTGGTCGCCCAGCGCGATGGCGGCCGCCGCCATCAGCCCCAGCACGGCGGGAGTCAGACCGCGCAATCCGGCGCGGACGAACCGGCGCGAGCGCAGCCGGTCGAGCGTGCTGCCGGCGAGCACCACCAGGAGGAACGGAGCGGCGAAGATCGACACGGTGGCCACCACCGCGCCCGCCACCTGGTGCCGCAGGTAGCCGATGAAGGTGGCCAGCAGCAGCACCGGCCCGGGGGTTAGTTTGCCGATGGCCACCGCGTCGGCGAATTGGCGGTCGGTCAGCCACCCGCGGGTGTCGATGACCGACTTGAGGTGGGGGACGATGGCGAATCCGCCGCCGTACGCGCCCAGGCCGGTGCGGAAGAAGGTGAGGCCCATCTGCAGCAGGTCGGCGTCCACGCCGGTGATCCGGGCCGCGGCGAGCACCGAGAAGACGGCCGCGGGCCAGGGCGAGGAGAGCGGGGACGGCGGCTTCCCCGGCGCCTCCAATGGCTGTCCCTCCTCGGGGAGGGCG
>DATFUN010000073.1:0-2259 GCA_035260805.1 Myxococcales bacterium
CACCACCAGGTCGAAGTCGCCCCGCCCCGCCCGGAAGAACAGCGTGTCCGCAGGCAGCGGGCCCTCCACGTCGATGCCGCGGGCGCGGGCTGCCTTGATGGCGGGGATGACCTTGGTTTCCTCCTCGCCGCGGCCGAACAGCCCGCCCTCGC
This sequence comes from Myxococcales bacterium, assembly GCA_035260805.1. Classification (GTDB taxonomy): domain Bacteria; phylum Myxococcota; class Myxococcia; order Myxococcales; family 40CM-4-68-19; genus VBKO01. The sequence goes on from DATFUN010000073.1 coordinate 153, forward strand.
CCGCGTGCGGATTGATCGCGCAGACGCCGATGCGGGGGTGCGCCATCCCGGAGCGGACCAGAGCGTCGTATCCGCGGCGGATGGTGCGCTCGACCAGCGCCGGCTCGATCTTCTCGATCGCGTCGAGCAGCCCGATGTGGGTCGTCACGTGGATGACCCGCATCTTGGGCGTGGAGAGCATCATCGAGACTTCCTCGATGCCGGCCAGCTTGGCGAGAAGCTCGGTGTGTCCCGGATACTTGTGCCCGCCGGCGTGCAGCGCCTCTTTGTTCAGCGGTGCGGTGCAGATCGCGTCGATGCGCCCGGCCATGGCCAGCTCGACCGCGCGCTGGATGAACTTGAAGGCCGCGTCGCCAGCCGTCGCCGAGAGCTTCCCGAATGGCAGGTCCTCGGGGATGATGGGCAGGTCCACCGTATCCACCTCGCCCATCCGGAACGCCGCCTCCTCCGGCCGCTGCACGGGACGCACCGACAGCTTGGAGCCGACGATCTGGCCGGCCTTCCGCAGGCGGCGCGCATCGCCGATGACCAGCGGCCGCGACATCTCGTAGACCTCCGGCACCGCCAGCGCCTTCATGATGATCTCGGGCCCGACGCCGGCGGCGTCGCCCATGGTGATGCCGATGATCGGACGTGCCATGCTCAGCTGTCTCCGGCGCGGATCAGGCGCTTCAAGGCAGCGCGGCTGCGCTGCAGGGTCTCGGGTGTCCCGAAGGCGCCCGCCTTGGTGACCACCGGTATCGGGCGCCGAGCGTCGGCGAGCCCGATGGGCACGCCGGGCTCGACTTCGCCCAGGAGGTGCAGGCCGCCCGCACCGAGCGATCCTAGCAGGGCGCGCGCGATGTCGCCGCCGGTTGCGATCAGGCCGCCGATCTGGTCGGCCGAGGCGGTGGCGAACCTCCCTAGCGCGTCGGCGAGGGCGGGGCCGATCGCCAGATCGACGTCGGATCCGAGCTGCGTGACCAGCACCGCATCCTGTCCCGCGGCCAGCGCCCGGCGCAGATCGGCGGCGGCGCGCGTCCACTGCGCGCTCCCGGCACCGCCGAGCAGCAGATCGACGTCCAGCTCGAACGTGGCGACGCCTTCCTCGGCGCCGAGCAACCGCGCTTGATCGCGAGCGACCGTGGAGCGGCTGCCGACCAGCGCGAGGATGGGACCGTCCGGCAAGCGGGGCCGCGAATCGGTCCCCGCCCTGGGCCGCAGCCCCAGCGCCGCGGGGAGATGACGCGCGAGCCCGCCCGAGCCGACCCAGATGACCGGCCACCGGAGCTTCGCGCCCGCTTCCGCGATGCGGCGCAGGTCATCTTCCTGCTCGGCGTCACAGACAGCCACCTGCACGCCGCGCCCAATGAGGTCCGAAAGCGCCACACGCAGATCGTTCGATCCGGCGCGAACCATGGATAGCCGGACGGGTTCGGCCGCAAGCCCAGCCTCGCGGAGCATCGCCACCGGGTCCGCGGGACCCGTCATCCCCGACTTCCGCCAGACCTCGCTCTCCTCGAGTGGTACGCCGGACACCAGCACGCGTCCATCCCGGGTCGTGCGGCCGGTGCCGGGGAAGGCCGGGGCGAGAATCACCAGCGGCGCCTCGCCCCCCGACAGATCGGCCGCTGCCCGGAAGGTGGTCGCCAGCTCGGCGGCCACGTGGCCGCGCAGGGTGGAGTCGATCTTTTTATAGAGGTGTCGCGAACCTCGAAGGTATGCGTCGCGTGTCACCTCGCCGCTCTTGCGCGCTGCCTCCTCCCGCTCGAGCCGCCGGGTGTCGGTGTCCACCGAGACGATCTGCGCCGAGTCGGGCGCCGGCGCATTTCCGATGGCCACGAAGGTCGGCAGCCCGGCGAGCGCGAAGGCGATTCCGCAGTCTGCCGCGCCGGTCAGATCGTCGGCGATGACCGTCACGTCGGTCACGGCTGCACCACCGCGGCCCCAGCCGGCTCGGGACCGCGCGCCTGCATCCGCCGGTACCACCAGGCGGTGATGATCGGGACCAGGATCGCCGTCACCACCACGCTGGTCGCCACCAGCACGGTGGCGCTCGCCGCGGCAGGCTTGTAGGCCGGATTCGCGGCCGCGACGATCGCTGGGACGGCAGCCGCATTGCCGGCGG
>DATFUN010000074.1:0-4051 GCA_035260805.1 Myxococcales bacterium
AGGGTCAAGGGCGTCACGTCGAGCAGGTAGTGCTCGCTCTTCGACTCCATCAACGACCCCGCCTGGATGGCCGCGCCCATCGCGACCACTTCGTCGGGGTCGATGCCCGCCATCGGTTCCTTCTGGAAGTAGTGCTTCACGCTGGTGCGGATGATGGGCAGGCGGGTGGGACCGCCGACGAGGATGATCGCGTCCAGGTCGGCGGCGGTCATGCGCGCCGACTGCAGCGCCTCGTCGCAGACCTTGAAGGTGCGCTGCACCAGGTCCATCACCATGCGGTTGAACTCGGCCTCGGTGAGCGTCGCCTCGAGGTTCATCACCTTGCCGGTGGGGTCCTGGCAGATCCCCTCCACCTTGATCTTCGCCACCGCGTCGCGGCCGACGTCGATCTTGGCCCGCTCGGACGCCTCCTTCAGCATCTGCAGGCAGTACTTGTTGAGCCGCAGGTCGATGCCGTGCTTCTTGAGGAAGTCGTCGGCCAGCCAGGTCATGATGCGGTCGTCGAAGTCGTCGCCGCCCAGGTAGGTGTCGCCGGCGGTGGAGAGCACCTCGAAGACGTCCTTGCCGATCTCCAGGACGGAGATGTCGAAAGTGCCGCCGCCCAGGTCGTAGACCGCGATCTTCTGGGTGATGTCCTTGCCGAAGCCGTAGGCGAGAGCCGCTGCGGTCGGCTCGTTCAAGATGCGCAGCACCTCGAGACCGGCGATGCGCCCGGCGTCCTTGGTGGCCTGCCGCTGGTTGTCGTTGAAGTAGGCGGGGACGGTGACCACCGCCTTCTTCACCTCGTGGCCGAGGTAGTTCTCGACGATCGACTTCATCTCCTTGAGGACCAGCGCGGAGATCTCGGGAAGCGAATACACGTTCTCGCGGATCTGGATCCGCACTGAATTGTTTTCTCCCTCGATGATCTTGTAGGGCATCACCGCCTGCGCCTTCTTCACCTCGTCGGAGAAGAAGAAGCGGCCGATGAGGCGCTTGGCGCTGTAGACGGTGTTGTCGGCGTTGGTGATGATGTTGCGCTTGGCGCTGTTCCCGACCAGCACCGTGCCGTCCTCGAGGAAACTGACCACCGAGGCGTGGGTCCGCTCGCCCCATTCGTTCGGGATCACCACGGGCTTGCCATTCTCGATGATCGAGACGCAGCTGTAGCTCGTGCCCAGATCGATCCCGATCGCGATCTCGCCTTCGGCCATCCGTTCGGACCCTCCATGTCGCGGCCGGTCCACTGTACGGGCCGGTTCCGGGAGGGTCAAAGACCTTGCGCAATCGCGTGGATGGCATTGTGGGGAGAGGTGCGTTACCCTCTGAGAGGCCGCAAGTTGCACGCGGGAGGGTTCGCGAAGTGGCCGAGTTCATCTGCATCCATGAGACCGATGCCAGCCTGCTGCCGTGCGTCCTGCGCAGGCTGAAGGGAAGGATTTCGCTGGGGCCGCCCGAGAGCGCGGCCGGTGTCGGATACTTCCAGAGCGACGACGTGCTGGTGCGCAAGCGCCCGCTCGCCAGTCAGCCGCCGCAATTCGTCGAGCGCATCGCCGACGGCGTCGAGAGCGAGGCGGTGCTCATCGCCAGCGGCTCTTTGTCGCGGGCCTTCAAGGAGGAGGCGACGCTTCCCATCCGCTTCAAGCGGTGGCTGTTCGCCATCGCCGGGCAGCCCGAGTTGCTCGCTCCGGCGAAGGATGCGCTCACCGCGGCGCTTCCCCAGTCGCTGCGGCGGGCGGCGCGCACCGAGTCGGCCGCCGAGGCGCTGTTCTTCACCTTCCTCTCCCGCTTGCGCGATGCCGGGCGCCTCGACGACGCCGACGTGGATGCGCAGACGGCGGCGCGCTCCCTCGCCGCCGCGGTCGGAGAAGCCGAGCGCGCCATCGAGCAGGCCGGCCAGCGGCTCCCAGCCCTGGCGGCGATCGTCACCAACGGCCGGGTGCTCGGCGCGCTGCGGCGCGGACATCCGCTCTGGATCGCCGCCATCGATGGGCTGGCGGAGTGCGCCGTGCACGAAGTCGGACCGGCCAGCAAGGAGCTGGATCCCAAGGTGCGCGCGCACCGGGCGCTGCGCGCGGTGGTGGTGGCGAGCGGCGCGCAGCCGCAGCCTCCGGAAGGCGCGCGCGAGCTGGCCGAGGGCGAAGTGCTGGCGGTCCCGCGCACGCTGCAGCCGCAGAAGGTGTAAGCCGCGGGCGCGCCGCGCTCAGCCGAATGCGGCGCGCTCGAGCAGCAGCAGCCACACGTTGAAGACGAAATGGCAGGCGGCGGCAGAGGCCACGGTGCCGGTCCGCGCGCGCAGCCACGCGAACACCAGCGCAGGGAAGAAGACCGCCAGCCGCCATGGCGCGGGCTCCAGCAGATGGCCCACGGCGAAGAGCGCTGCGCCGAGGACCGCGGCCCTGCCCATCGGGGCTCCCAGGATGCGCGCCGCCGGCGGCCAGCGCTCCTCGAGACGGAGCGTCATGTACCCGCGGTAGAAGAATTCCTCCGAGAAAGCGACCGCGGCGTTTCCGGCGACCCGGCTGGCCAGACCCCACGGATCCGGTCCCAGGCTGAAACGCAGCGGGTGCGCCGCGCCGGCGTACGGTGCGAGCAGGGAGGCGATCTGCGGAGGCAGCCGCGGCAGCTCGCGCACGAACCACCAGAATGCGAGCGTGAACGGGGGCAGGACGACCGCGCACGCGATGAGCGCCCAGGCGAGGTCCCCCCCGAGCCGATCGAAGCGCCACCCCGCGTCGTGCGCATCCTGCCCGCGCCGTTCCAGCAGCTTCACCGGCGCATACAAGAACGCGGCGACCGCCAGCGCGCCGACGAGCTGATGCAGGAACGGCACCGCGAGCCCCGCGATGCGCACCGCGGCGAGCACCGCCATCACCGCCGCCCAGACGGAGATCGCTTCGCGAACCGGCGAGCCCTCGAGCTCGCAGCGTCGACCAGTCAGCGCGCCACCGGTAGCCCGGCGGCGCGCCAGGAGTCGAGGCCGCCGGAGAGGCTGGAGGCGTCGTAGCCCTGCTGCCGCAGCCATTGCGCCACGTTCCAGGAGCGCTGGCCGCGTTTGCAGACGGCGACGAGCTCGCCCTCGCGCGGGACCTCGCCGAGGCGGGCGGGGATCTCGTTCATGGGGATGTGCAGCGATCCGGCGATGATCCCCTCCGCCCGGACTTCCTCCGGCTGGCGCACGTCGAGGACCACGGGCTTCTTGTCGGCCGAGAGTCTCCGGGACAGCTCTTGCGCGTCGATCTGCGGCGGTTGCATGGCTCCTCCCTCACGCGGGGCGCGTGCGCGCCTGGCGGATGTAGCGGTCGAGGTCCTCGCGATCGATGAGCGAGAGGACTTCCAGCCGGTTCCCGTCGCGACGATAGATGAGCCGCACGTCGGTGGCGACGCGGATCCGGTAGTAGCCGGGCACCCCTTCCAGCGCCAGCGCGCGCAGCGAGCCGTGCCGCCAGTCGTTGGCGAGGCGGTGGATCTTGTCGAATGCCGCCCGCTGCATGCGGCGGTCCCAGCGCTCGATGGAATCGTAGAACTCGCGGGTCAGCACCGGGACCAGGAAGGTGGCCGCCTCCTCCTCGCTGGGCAGGTCGGCGTCGCCGGACGGCTGGGGTATCGGGACTGGCTGCGGGGCCTGGGCCAGCCGCCGCTCGAGCTGCAGCGCGCGGCCCTCCGCGGCTTCCAGCGCTTCCTCCGACCCGCGCAGCTTTTCCGCGAGCGCCCGCGCCTCGTCCGCGAAGCGCCGCGCGTCGGCCAGCGCCCTGCCCTCTCCCGCTGCAGAGAGCCGCGCCACCTCGGCGGAAAGGCGCGACACCTCGCCGCGCGCCTGGGTCAGCTCCGTCTTCTGCTCGGCCAGGCGCTGCTCGCGCGAAGAGATCTCGCCCCGCGCTTGCGCGAGCTGCTGCCTCATGGCTTCCCGCTCGCGCTCGGCGCGCTCGGCCCGCTTGACCGCCTCCTCCGCTTCCTTCTGGCCCGGCGGCGGGGCCTTGCGAGGCGGCTTCTTCTGCTGCGAGGGCGCGTCGAGCGCGCGCACGCCATCGTCGATCGCCTCCAGCGCCATGCGTCGCTCGGGCTCTTCCGG
>DATFUN010000075.1:0-14060 GCA_035260805.1 Myxococcales bacterium
CAGCTCACGCGGCAGGACGGCATCCCCTTCGTCCCCGCCGCCGTGTGGAAGGACATCATCTTCTCGGGCGTGGTGCTCCTGTCGGTCGCGGTTTGCGCGTTCCTTCTCGGCCCCTTCGGTCCGAGCGGTCAACCGGATCCCACCATCATCCAGACCGCGCCGCATCCCGATTACCCGTTCTGGTGGCTCTACACGCTGCTCTCTTACCTCCCGCCCGCGTCGGAAACACCGGTCCTTCTCATCGCCCCGGCGATCGGGCTCGCCGTCTTGATCGCGCTCCCGTTTTTCGCCGGCGAGGGCGAGAAGAGCTGGAAGCGCAGGCCCATCGCCGTGCTGACGGTCCTGCTCGCAGCCGTGGCGCTGGGCAGCCTCACGCAGCTCGGCGCGTACACGCCGTGGAGCCCGATCATGGACGCGTGGAGCGCACTCCCGATCCCGGACGGATACCTGAAGGGCCGGACCGCCCTCGAGAGGCATGGAGCGCTGGTGTTGCAGCTCAAGCAATGCCGCAACTGCCACTCGCTGGAAGGAACCGGAGGGCTGCGCGGGCCTGCGCTCGACGGAGTGGCTGTCAGGCTCACGCAGGACCAGCTCATCCGCCAGGTGGTCCAGGGCGGCGGCAACATGCCGGCCTACGGGAACAACCTCAGTCCGGCGGAGACCACCGCGCTGGTCGCGTTCCTCGAGACGCTGCACCCGGCCGGGCAGGCGCCCGCGCGCAACGCCTCGCAGACCGCGAATCTCCAATAGGTCGACATGCGCTCGCCGGGCATTCGAAACGACTCTCCCGATCCGGCCTCGCGCTGCAGGCCCGGTGCGCTCGTCGCGGGAATCTTCGTCGTCTGGGTGGTGATCGGGTCGCCGCTCTCCACGCTTGACCACGCGCTGCTCACCTTCCACATGGTGCAGCATCTCCTCTTGATGACGATCGCCGCCCCTTTGATCCTGCTGGGAACCTCGCCCGCGGTTCGTCGCATCGGCCGGTCGATCGCACACCCCGTGTCCTGCTGGCTGGCCGGGACGGCGGTGGTCGTCGCCTGGCACGTCCCGGCGGCCCACGCGCTCGGCATGAGCTCGCCAGGGTGGCACCTCGTGCAGCAGGTCACGTTCCTCGCCGGCGGGCTCCTCTTCTGGTGGCCCATCGTCAACCCCGGCTCGATCTCCGGCAAGTGGGACCGATCTTTCGCTCCCGTCTACTTGTTCCTCGCAACCTTGCCCTGCGACGCCCTGTCCGCGTTTCTCGCCTTCTGCGGTCGCGTGGTCTACCCGGCGCATCGATCCGGGCATGCACACTTCGGCCTGTCGCCCCTCCAGGACCAGGAGCTCGCAGGTGCCCTGATGTGGTTCTGGGTGACGATCGCCTATCTGATCCCGGCGGTCGTCATCACGATCCGGATGCTGTCGCCCTCGTCACGCCGCGTGGGACCACCCGTCCGCCTGCAGCTTGAGCGCGGCATAGACGGCCCGGTTCGCCGGCGTCTCGACACCGACCTCGAGACCTAGCCGCACGACGGCTCCAGAGAGCCAGCCGACCTCGAGCAGGTTGCCCCGCCGCAAGTCCCTGTACATCGAGGACGTCATCCCCGCGGGCAGCGCGTCGGCGACCGCGAGCTGCTTCTCCGCCTCGTCCGGTGCCAGCTGGACGCCCTTGGCCCGCCCTACCGCGACGACTTCCCGGAGGACGTCGTGGAGCATCGCGCGCGTGACGGGGTCCGAGCGCACCAGACCGATCGGCCGGCGCGTGAGCGTGGTCATGGCGGACATCCCGACCAGGAAGACGAACTTCTCCCAGATGGCCCTCTCGATGTCGCTGGACAGCTCCACGTCGAAGCCCGCTTTTGCCTGCTTGCAGACCTCGAGAAAATCTTCCGCGCGGTGCGTCCTCATGCCGTCGAGCTCACCGAACACGAGCCGCGCCATCTGGCCGGTCTGCTGGACGATGCCCGGCCGGTTGACCGTGGCCGCGATGTAGCAGACGCCGCCCATCAGGTGCTCGCGCCCGATCAGGGAAGCCAGCATGCCGTTGGCATCGACCCCGTTCTGCAGCGACATCACCGCGGTGTTGCGGCCGATCAGCGGCCCCAGCTGGCGACCCGCCTCCAGGGTGCTCCAGAGCTTGACGGTGAAGAGAACGAGGTCGACGGGGCCGACCGACGCCGGATCGCTGACCACCCGGACCGGTTGCAGGTGGAGGTCGCCCCGCGGGCTCTCGATCTTCAGGCCCGACTCGCGCATCGCGGCGAGCTGGCCGCCTCGGGCGATGAAGCTCACGTCGGCCCCGGCCTTGACGAGGCGACCGCCAAAGTAGCTTCCCAGTGCGCCGCTGCCCATGATCGCGATCTTCACGATCGGCAGGGAATGCAGTCCAAGTGCCAATCCCCTCGCGACCTGCGATCGGGGGGCGCCGCGAGCTTCCCGGGCGGTCGCTTGCGCAGGGTGTCGAAGCCATTGGCGGATCGACCGACGTGGCTGTCGGAAAATGATCTACCGCGAGCTCAAGTCCTGGGTGCCCGAACGCCGCCGGACCGTGCTTGCGCACGTTGGCCTGGCCTCAGCACCGGCCCTCGACGCATCGATCGGGCCGCCGAGGCATCGACTTGAGCAACCCGACAGGAGGATCGATGTACCCGACGAAGAACGATCTACCGGAAGCAACCCGGCGGCAGATGATCGAGCTGTGCAACGCGCGGCTCGCCGACGCCATCGACCTGCAGACCCAGACCAAGCAGGCGCACTGGAACGTGAAGGGTCCGAATTTCATCGCCTTGCACGAGCTGTTCGACAAGGTGAACGAGGACGTCGAGGACTACGTCGACCTGATCGCCGAGCGGGCGGTCCAGCTCGGCGGAACGGTGGAAGGGACGGCGCGCTCCGTCGCCAAGCGCTCGACGCTCGCGGAGTACCCCGTGAAGACGGGGACCGGGCGCCAGCACGTCGACGCCCTCTCCTCCGCGCTTGCGGCGTTCGGCAAGGCCATCCGCAGTGCCGTCGATACGAGCGATCGGGTCGGCGACGACGACACCAACGACATCTTCATCGAGATCTCGCGCGGCGTGGACAAGTGGCTCTGGATGGTCGAAGCGCACCTCGCCCCGAACGAATAGCGGGCTCCGCCGGGCGTCAGGGCGCGACGAATCCGGGGAAGAACCGCGGGTTGAAGCGCACCGCGTCCGGCACCGGGAACGGGAACCCCACCACGATCGCCTTGCCTTGCACCTGGTCCTGGGCGGTGCAATTGGAGGTGCAACGCTTCGCGGCCGGAGCGATCTCGGTGGCGTCCCCGCCCATCACCTGTCCCATCCGGCCGCCGGTCTCGACGCTCCACTGCGATAGGCCGCCGCAGTGGCTGACCGTCCCAGGGTGCAGCGGGTTCGGAATGCTGTTCGTGCAGTCTTTCACGATCCGCGCGGCGGCCTGTGGGCTGTCGCGGCCCACGAACTTGCTGGAGACGTCGTTGGCGAAGTTGGTGCGCTGGGTCACCGTCACCGTGCCGTCAGGGTTCGCTCCGGCGCAGACCACCGGCGTGCCGTCCGGCAGGATGCCTGAGCAAGGAATGTTGAGACCGAGCAGGACGCGGACGTTGGGATTGTCGAAGTAGAAGACGCCGTCCGCCAGCACGTGGGTGAAAACGGTCGCGGTGCCGTCGGCGCGAGCGGGCTCTACCTGGAAGATGCCGCCCTCGGCGCAGTCGTTCGCCTGGATCTTCATGGAGAGCCCGAACCCGGTGCGCTCGATGTCCACCTTTTGCCGGTCGAGCCTCACCGAGATGTCGCTCGTCAGCGAGAGCCCGCGGTGGTCGGGGATCTTGCTCGCGAAGACCGGGGTCGGCTTGCCCCCCGTGATGTCGCGCGGGTTGGGAGCGCCGGTCAGCTTCCAGTCCCGGATCCCGAAGGTCGACGACTCCACCGTGAACTCCATGTATCGGCCCTTGACGGTGAAGGTGCTGCCGACGCTGCTCGCTCCCACCACGGTCCTCTCATCGCCAGAGAGGCCCAGAAGAGTGAAGCCGCCGCCATCGCAACTGGCGTTAGCAGCGAACGCCTGGGACGGTATCAGGGTCACCGCGGCGAGACAGATCGCCGCCGCGGCCATCAGGCCCGTGCGCCCTTTCCTGCAGCCCACGTCGATCCTGGCTAGCGCCTCTCCGATCCTTCGTACGGTCACAGCAGACCTCCCCGTTTCTCGCTGCGTGGCACTGCTTCCGGCAACCCGGTGCCGCCATGAGACCCCGCCCTCGCGTGGCGCGGGACAGGATTCCGACGAAGGGCTTCGCCGCTGCGACGAAAGGTCGCTGGACGGCGACGACGGGAGAACCCACCGATCGCCTCGCCAGCGGGTCCGCGGTCGCGCCGCGCCGGAGACGGGCCGCGAAAAGGCGACGAGCGGCCAATTTCACCGGACGGGCATCGCAGCGCCCGCGGAAGCCGCAAGTACACTCGAGGCATGGAGCTCGTCCCAGAGATCACCGCCGGCCGGAGGACGCTCGGGATCTGCGTGATGACGGTCGTTCCAGTGCTGCAACTGGTCACCGAGTACCTCGGGACCGGAGACCGCCGGCGCGCCATTTCCAAGCTCGCCGTCACCGTCATCGGACTGCCCATCCTGATCCAGGGATCGTCGGCGGGCCTTCGCTGGGCGGCAGGCCGTCGGTCGGGACCGCTCGTGCTGCTCGTCTCTGGGATGCTCTTCGCCGGAACCCTCTACGCCGTGCTTCTCTACGCGGTGTATCGGGCGGACTCCTTCTTGGTCACGTCGCCGCCCCTGCCCGGAGCATGGGCTGGGCCCGCTGCCGCCTTGCGGGTGGGCTTCGCGATGGGCTTGACCAACTTCGGCCTCTGGGCGCTCGCCTTCGTCTTCCCCTTCGCGCTCGAGGACGCGCGCTTCCGCGCCCTGGAGGCCCGACAGCTCTACACCGCGGCCGAGTTGGCCCAGCTCCGCTCGCATCTCGAGCCGCACTTCTTGCTCAACACGCTCAATGTCATCGCCGGGCTGGTGACCGAGGACCCGCGCGCGGCGCGGCGCCTCCTCGCCTCGCTGGGCGGCCTCTTGCAACATTCGGCCCGCGACGAAGGCGAGATGCAGACGCTGGGCGAGCAGATCGACTGGTTGCGGCGCTACGCGCACATCCTCGAGGAACGGCACGCCGGCCAGCTCGCATTCCGGTGGGAAGTGGATCCGGGGACGCGTGGAGCGCTCCTGCCACGCCTGCTGCTGCAGCCGCTGATCGAGAACGCGGTCAAGCACGGGGCGCTCCTGCGCAAGAACGGCGGCACCATCGAAGTGCGAGCCGAGCTCATGGACAAAAGGACGCTCGTCTGCACCGTCGAGGACAATGGCCCGGGGATGCGGGAGGAGGCGGCGCGGCCCGGGTCCTTCGGCTTGCTTTCCGTGCGGCGGCGGCTTGCCTTGCAATACGCGAAGCGGGCCAGCTTGCGGCTCGAGTCTTCGCCCTCGGGCACGCGCTGGATCGTGGAGATCCCCGTCGAGGAGGCCCGCCCATGAGCCGCCTGCGCGCGCTGGTGGTGGAGGACGAATGGCCGGCGCGCAATTATCTGGTCGGCCTCATCGAGACGACGCAGCTGGCCGAGGTGGTCGGAGCGGTCGTCGGCATCAGCGAGGCCCGCGAGGTGCTGGCGACGCTCCCGGTGGAGGTGGTCTTCGTCGACGTACAGCTCTCGCGCGGAGAGAGCGGCCTCGAGCTCGTCCGGTCGCTGGCTGCGTCGACCGATGCACCGCCCAACGGGCACTCGTGGAACGGCGCCGCGCGGCCCTCGTTCGTGCTGGCGACCGCCGTCGGCCGGCACGCCCTGGAAGCCTTCGATCTGGGCGTCGCCGACTACTTGCTGAAGCCGTTCAACGAGGATCGCGTCGAACAATGCCTGCGCCGGCTTCGCGAGCGGCGGCCGAACGGCGGTCCCGGCCCGCTTCGCGTGGTGGCGCGGCGCAAGAGGAGCCTCGTCTTCCTCGACCCGGCGGAGATCTGGGCCTTCGAGGCCTCCGAACGCTTGAGCTTCGTGCACTCCAGCCAAGGCAAGTTCGACATCGATCTGTCGCTCGCCGCCATCGAGACTTCCTTCGGCCGATATCTCATCCGCGTCCATCGCAACTGGCTCGTGAACCTCGCCTTCGCAAGAGAGCTGGAACGGGAAGGCAGCGAGACGACGCTGTTCGTCGGCGCGTCCATCGGTGACGAGAGCCACGGCGTCCGCGTCCCCGTGTCGCGCGACCGCGCCCAGGCGCTGCGCAATGCGCTGCTGGCGAACGCGACCGGCGTGCGCCGCTTCTAGGTCGCCATCAGCGGCGCCGGTCGGCGATCCCGTGGCCCTCGTCGCTGAGATCCGACCCTCCGCCGGATCCAGGCAGCCCTCCTCGCGTCCCGCCGGTACTCCATCTTCATGGACCGGGAGCGCACGATGACAGGTGCAACAGGAGTGAAGACGATCCTCGTGGTCGACGACGATGATTCGACGGTCGAGTTCCTCGCCCAGCTCCTCGAGCTGGAGGGCTATGCCGTGACGACCGCATCGAACGGCCAGGAAGCGCTGGAGCGCGCCTCCCGAAACGTGCCGGACCTGATCGTCACCGATCAGATGATGCCAGTCATGACCGGGGCAGAGTTCTTTCGCGCCTTGAAAAAGAGCGCCCGACTTGGCCAGGTCCCCGTCATCCTGGTCACGTCCGCCCCGCCGCCAGCAGCCTCCGATCTCCGGTGGGCGGAGCTCCTCCGCAAGCCTCTGGACCTCGAGCACTTGTTGCAGGCCGTCCAGCGCGTGTTCCGCGAGGGCTGTGAACGATCCGCCCTGGGTTGATCGCCGGTGGGCACGCCAGGGTGGCCTCAGAAGTGGAACCCGTAGCCGAAGAGGACGGTCGAGAGGCCCAGCAAGGACAGCCCGCCCAGCGCGATCCCGAGCAGGATGAAGGCGAAGGGCACGTGGACGAGCATGCGCAGGAGCGGGTTCTCCCAGCGCTTGTGGTGCAGGACGGGCAGGAGGATGAAGCCGAGCGAGAGGCCCATGAACGAGATCTGGAACGTCTGCAGGCAGATGACTGCGAACGCGACGCCACAGAGGATCTCGAGCCCCTGCACCGCCAGGTGATCCGGGTGGCTGCCGGCGAACAGACGCGACGCCGCCGCGCGCAGCCGCGCCAGCGCGGAGTCGGAAGTCGCGATCGAACGGCCGTCCCCGCGATCTGCGGTGACGTGGAACACCGCCTTGCCGGTGACCAGGTAGAGAAGCACGCCGATGGAGGAGAGCGGCCCGAGCGTCCCATACGCCGCGGTGCTGTGTCCGAGGAACTTGAGCAGCCGCAAGGGCGTGCGCCACATGTCGAGGATGAAGCAGAGCACGGGGGCGAGCAAGGTGAGCAGCGTGATGGCGTAGAAGTCCGGCGTCATGACGGGGAGGAACCGCGCGTCGAGCAGGGTGAACGGCACCGTCAGCCGGGCCCCGCCCGCGACGAGGGTCATCGCGCGCGCCTCACCGAAGAGCGCCGGCAAGACCACGTTGGCGTCCAGGATGAAGAGGAAGTAGAGCAAGGAGAGCGGTAGATTGAGCGTGGGGAAGAGAACGTCCAGCTTCTCCACCAGCGGGATGCGGCGCGAGCGCAGCGCCCGCCCCATCTCGCGGAAGAGGAACTCGCAGGTGCCGCGGGTCCACTTCATGTGGCGGATGCGGAAGGCGCGCATCGTCTCGGGGAAGTCCTCCTGGCAGACGACGTCCTCCGCGAAGTGGCCGCGGAACCCGTGCTCCCGGATGCGCAGCGCGAACGCGAGGTCCTCGCTGACGATCTCCGGGAAGCCTCCCACGATCTCCCACGCGGCACGCCGCAGGAGCGCGCCGTGCCCGAGCAGCATCACGAACCCGTAGCGATTGCGCAGGGGTTGGTACCAGCGCCAGTGCGAGTCGATGCCTGCCCCCAGCGAGGCGCTGAACGCGCTCGGCGCGTCCGGGTTGTACCGGTGGCTGGCCTGCACGAACCCGCACCCCGGGTCGGCGGTGAGCCGCGGCGCCAGGCGGGCGAGGAAGTCGGGGGGCAGGATCTCGTCGGCGTCGGCCAGGGCGAAGAGCGGCTCTCTGGCGACGTTCCGGAGCGCGTGATTGATGTTGCCGGCCTTGAACCCGCGGCGGTCGGGCCGGCGTACGACGAGGACGCGGCCGGGATGGCGGCCGGCGAACCGGTCGACCTCGGTGCGAAAGGCCGGGTTGGAGCTGTCGTCGAGGATGTAGACGGTGAAGCTGGGATAGTCCTGGTTCACGCAGCTCAGCGCGCTCTTCTCCACGAAGTCGTTGCACGTCGTGTAGAGCAGCGCGACCGGCGGCGCCTTCCCCGCCGCGATACCCGGCATGGCTTCCGTCCGCCGCTGCTGCCGCCGATAGATGACGGCGAACACCAGCACGCCGATGTTGAACAGCCCGTACAGCCAGGCCAGCTCGGTAAAGCCGATGAAGAAGGCCAGCGCGGCCCAGCCGAGCGGGCCGCCTGCCATGCCGAGCAGGCTCGCGAGCCGCGGATGGAACCAGGCGAGCGCCAGCAGCCAGACCCCGAAGACCGCGAGATACATGTGCGGCGAAGCGCCGGTGACGGCGGAGGCAGGGGAAGGCGACGGATCGTCCCCGATCCCGGACCCGGGGGCGAGGGGCAGCGAGATCACGCGGGCGCGGGCGGCGCTGGTCTGGGACGCGCTCACTGGCGGCCCCCGACGCTGAAGGAGAGACCGAGCGCGTACGCCGTCGTCGCGGGCCCGACCTGCGGCCGGTCGTACTTGACGAGGACGTGCGCACGCAGCGGACCGCCCACCGGCGCGGAGGCGCCCGCGTAGGCGCTGGCCAGCGCTCCGTCGAACGCGGGCGTGGGGCTGAAGGCCTTCCCGGCAGCAATGCCTGCCCCGAGCTCGACGTCGCCCCGGAACCCGTACGTGGCCGCCAGGAGACCCCGCAGCTCGTGCTCGCCCGGCGCTCCGCTGCGCGCGTAGAAGACGGTCGGCTCGAGCCGGAGGCGGTTCCCGAGGGGCACCTGCACCCCGGCATGGCCGCCGGCCTCGATGCGCCCGTCGCCGCGGGGACCCAACCATCCGCCGGCCTTGAGGCCGACGCGTTCGCCCAGGGCCATCGCCTGCTCGGCCCGCAGCAGCCGCTGGGCCACTCCGTCGGGCAGCGTCCGCCAGCCGCCTTCCAGCCGCGTAGTGAAACGGCCGCCCCAGGTGAGCTGCCCGCCCGCGAAATAGGTCGGCACGTGCAGGCCGCGTCGGGCGAGACCCGCGGCATCGAGGCTGAGGCTGTCGTCGAGCTGGAACCAGATCCGGACGTTCTCGGTGGGAGCGACGCCGATCTCGGCGAAGCGCAGGCCCACCTTGCTCGACCCCTCGAACTCGCTGAGGCCGCCGAAGGCGATGGCGTCGAGCCGCACGCTGCCCGTGCGGATGCTCTCCAATCCCCGGAGCGCGTCGGGGCGACCTGGCTCGAGCGCGAGCGCGCGGGCGAAGGCCTCGCGCGCTTCCCGGTGCCGGCCTGCGGCGACGAGCGACTGACCGAGACCGACCTGCACTTCCGCGCTCGGCGGCGCGTCCCGCGAGATCGCCTCGAACCTGCGGGCAGCCTCCGGTGCATCTCCTCGCCACAGCGCGACGTACGCGAGGCCTTTCGTCGCGTCGGGCTGCCCGGGCGCAAGCTCGAGCGCACGCCGGAACTGCTGCTCCGCCTCGGGATACTTTCCAGACCAGGCGAACGTGTATCCGAGCCCGGAGAGCGCGCCGAGGTTGCCCGCATCCGCCGCGAGCACCTCGCGGAAGTCGGCCTGGGCCTTCTCGAAGTCGTGCTGGAACGCGCGGACGTAAGCTCGGCCGAGCCTCGCGTCGAGGCGGCGTGGGTCGGCGTCGAGCAGCCGGTCGTAGGCGGCCTCCGCGGCCGTGAGCTGCCCCGCCGCGACGAGCCGCTGCGCAGTTTCGAGCTCGGTCCCGGCCTGGACCGCCTGCGCCAGTGCAACGAGGACAAGCGCAAGGAGAAGCGACGCCCGTCGCGTCGCGACCGATCGGATCGCATACAAGGTGCACCTCCGCTTCGAGGATCTGACGAGCGGTGCTGCCTGACACCGCGCGTTGTGACCGCGGCGGTGCGCGGCGTGGAACACCTTTTTCTTGCGAAGCGGGGAACCCGCCGGCGCATGCGAGACTCAGCTCGCGAGGCGACGTTCCAGCTCAGGCGTCAGGGGAAGCCCGGCGAGACACGGGCAAGAACGAGCCACTCGCTCAGCGGCACACGGCGGGGTCAGCTGCCGGCGATGGACGCCGCATGAGCCATGCTGCGCGCTGTCCGCGGTTTGCGGAGCCCCACGAGAACGCCGGCTGCGAGCAGCAGCAGGGCCACAGGCGCGAGCAGCCCGTTCCAGGGAAACGCAGGCGGAACAGGGCGGAGTCCGTCTCCAGTGAGGACGAACGCCGCCCAATGGCGGGGATGCTGGAGCACGGTGCCGGAGCGCAGGAAGCGAAGCTTGGCCAACCGCAGCGCTTCCGCCTTCGGCTCGCGCCTGCCCAGCTGGAAATAGAACTGCTTCATCAGCTCGGTGGTCGGCCGGTCCGCGACGCGCCAGAGCGTGGTCACGGTCGACCGCGACCCGGCGGAGAGCAGCGCGCGGCTGAAGCCCTGCAAGCCTTCGCCCCGGATCACCTTCCCGCGCTCGGTGTCGCAGGCGGACAGGGTGGCGAGGTCCACGCCGCGCAGGTCCAGGTCGTAGACCTCCTTGAGGAACAGATAGTCAGCAGGGTCCTCCGGCCGCTCCGCCGTGAACGCGATGCGCGATCTTTCCGGGTTGGTGTCGTCCGCGGTGGCGTGCGTGCTGAGGTGGAGCAACGGCACGCCCCTCGCGCTCCCTTTCAGCAGGTACTTCTTCGCGTTCCCCGCGCCCAGGTGGAGCTCCGCGCGGCCACCGCCGATCCGCGCGATCTCGCGCACCTCCTCGGCCGAGGTGACCAGCCGCCCGCGCAGCTCGTCCGCCGGGATGGCCTGGGAGAGCACACCCGGGCCACGCGCGGAGACGAGCGGATCGCCGAATGCCAGCAGCCGCCGGTCCCAGGGCAACGACCAGGAGTCGCGCAGCCCGGGCGGATCGCGCAGCACGATCGAGGCTGAGGGCACGTAGGAAACGTCGAACCGATCGATCAGCAACGAGCCGGTCTCGCCTGCCGCCTGAAGGGCCTCGAAAGGCAAGGCGCTCAACGCTCCGTCCGGAACGATGATGAGGTGCCGGAGGTCCGGACGTGCCAGCTGGTCGATCCCGGAGAGCAGCCGTTTGCCGAGCTTCTCGGAGGCTCGCCTCCAACCGTCTCCCGACCCGGAGGACAGCTCCTGAGCGAAAGCAGACGCTTCGGCAAGGTCCCCAGGCGAGGTGGGGATGCGCACGATCCCCGATGCCTCGCGCGTGACCCACACCACCGCCGCTGCCCGCGAGGTGACCCAGTACTCCAGGAGCAGCGTGCGTCCGTCGAGCCGCGCCTGCACCGCGGCCAGGGTGGCGGACGCGGCGCCTCCCGCCTGCGCGCGCTCCTGCAGCCGGTCCTGGAAGGTGCGCGCGCGGCTGCGCTCCAGCAGGTTGAAGATCTCCGCGGTGTGTGGCCGCTCGGTGAGCAGCTCGATCAGCGCGTCGTAGACGTCCCGCTTGTCGGCCAGGAAGTCCGTCTTGAGAGTCGACAGCTGCAGCTTGGAGCGGACCGATTCGATGCCGGCGATCGCCTGGCGGAACTGCGCTGCAGCCAGCTCGTCCTGGCCTTTCCTTCGGGCGACGCGGCCCAGCCCATAGAGGGCCTTCCAGCTCTCTTCCTTGGTCCCGAGCTCGGTCGCCGAGGCCAGCGCGGCCTCCAGATCGCGGGTCGCCGCTTCTGTCTCGCCGAGCCGGAGCAGCGCCTCTCCGCGGTACAGGTGCACCTGCATGGCCTCGCGCCGGTTGCCGCTCTTCTCGGCGAGCTCGAGGGCAGAGGTGAAGGCCTCGAGCGCGGCGGAGAGGTCGTCCAGGTCGAGGGCCTGCACGATCCCGATGTTCTTGAGGACGCTGATCTCGCCGTCGAGGTGCTGCCCGCGGGCGAAGAGCTGCTTGGCGGCCTGGTAGGTCTCCAGCGCCTTGAAGGGGTCCTCGAGCCGCCGGTAGAGGACGCCGAGGTTGGTGAGAAGCTGGGCCTGCTCGCTGGGGCCGAGCGCCTGCGGAGACTTCTGCAGCTGCCGGTGGAGGTCCAGGGCCTGCTCGTAACCGCCCAGCCGCTGGAACAACGCGGCGAGGTTGCTGATCGTGAGCCGCTGCCTGCGCGGATGCCACGGCGCTCCGGCTGCCTGGTCGACGCGATCCAGGGCGCTCCGGTACGAACGCAAGGCGTCCAGGTACCTGGCCTGCAGGAAGAAGACGCTGCCGATGTTGTTCAGCTCCTCGACCTCGGCCTCGCGGTCGTCCGTGGCGCGGGAGAGGGCGAGCGCCACCTCGAAGTGCTCGAGGGCCTGCGGATAGTCGCCCCGGTAGGCCTCGGCGGCTCCGATGTTGTTCACCGCGCGCGTCTGTCCGCTCCTGTCGCCCACCTTGCGATACGTTTCGGCGGCGTCGCGGCCCCTGGCGGCCGCGCGATCGTAATCCCCTTGCGCGGTCGCGATCTGGCTGAGGCCGTTGAGCACCGAGCCGAGCTCGGCCAGGTCCTTTCGCGCCTCCAGGTCAGGCAGGAGCGACTCGTACAGCTTCTGCGCCTCGCGAAGAGATCCCTTCTCCTGCAGGGCGCGCGCTTCGGCCAGGCGCAGCTTCGCGGGATCGGCCGGCTCCGCCGCCGCGCGCGCTGCCAGGGAGATGCAAGCGGCGGCGCTGGCGGCGAGCAAGGTCGTCCACGCTCCGGCGGAGCGCGGGCCGCGGCAGGCCGGGCGGGTCAAGGGAATGGCAGCGCCGGGAGCAGCGGGTCCACCGTACCGGCGGCGTCGTCTCCGACCAGGCCGAGCATTTGCACGGGAGCGCTGGATCGGACGGCCAGGAAGCCGTCGGCAGGCGCCGTCGCGCCGGAGAACAGCTCCGAGACCTCGCGAGCCATCTTGGTGCGCGGAGGCAGCGTCACCACCGTGGAAGCGATGAGCCCTTGGGAGCTCGACCGCAGCTCGACTGTGACGTCGGCGGGTGCCGCGCCGGGGTTCTGCAGGGCCAGGGCGAGGAATTGGCCCGGGGCAGCGGTATTGGTGAAGTAGGCGCCCGATAGCGTCTGCGGTGTGAAGATGGGCATGGTGGCCGCGAGCAGGCTCCGCGTGCTCTGGCCGAGCGAGGCCGCCCGCAGGTACGCGTAATACATCGCCTGCGACTGGTCGGGGTTCCTCACCCGCACGCGCCTGCCGTACAGGTCGGCGGCGTCGGCAATGGTGAGGTCCGCTTCCGTCGAATTGACGATCACCGTGGAAGCGACATGCACGCTGTCGATGTCGATCTGGGCCCCCGGCTGGAAGCCGATCCCCCGGACGACCACCGTCGAGCCTGCGGGAAGCATGCCCGTGCCGGGAAAGACGTCGCTGATCGAAACGGTGCCGCCCACTCTGAAGGTCCCGGGTTTCACCTGCTGCGGATAGGGCTGACCGTTGGGATCGATCCACAGCGACGACGAGGGGTCGAGGGCGAGGATCCCCTGCGCGCCGACCGGTGCGTCAGGCCGGACCCCGATGGTGGCCATCAGCAGGGGAACGGTGGCCATTCCGAGCCCCCCGCTCGGCGAGGTGGCGCGGACGCTCAGCTGGTTTCCCCGAACGACTGCAGCTCCAGCCACGTCGCCCGACGAGCTGTACAGCGCCAGCCCCACCGCCGGCCCCAGCAGCGCCGGATCGGAGGAGACCGCAGCGCTCGCGGTGATGATCGGCTTGGGTTCGGTGACTGTCAACGAGAGCTGGATCGTCCCCCCGGGCGGAGCGCTCGCATCGAGAATCTTGAGGGACAGACTGTTGGTGGGGTCCGTCCCACTGGACGCGGTGAGCAGGAGGCCCGCGGTGCCGCAGAGGGCCAGCACGCGGAAGAGCTCCCGGATGGACGACGCTCGCCTCTGAACGTTGCTGTGCGCCACG